>BLMD01000238.1 GCA_011959925.1 Lachnospiraceae bacterium | reverse complement strand
CTGTCTCGCTTTTAGATCTTTTGATTTATGCCCGATCTGCCCTTTGCATATCCCTTCTGACGCTTCTGTAAGAAGTTTTCTCAAATGACTGTTCCCCGCTTTGGTAATCGGAAGCCTGTTAATACTGTCACTGCTCGAATCCTCCCCCGGCACAAGACGCAGATATGCAGCATAGATGTTCCCTTTCGCAAATCTCTTGAAATCCCCGGTCTCTACCAGACAGGATAACGCCGTATGGGTTTTTACTCCCAGAAAACATACCAGCTTCTTGACTTTTTCCACATACTCCGTTTCGGACGCCAGTTCCTCTATCCTCTTATCAAAACTCTCTATCCGGTTCGTCTGGTATTCATATGTGATCAGATACTCCCCGGAGGGTTTCCCTGTCCAGTCCGCTCAATTCCAGGGCTTTCAGCCACTTGAAATGCGCCTGCGTCCATTTCCCGCCGTCATAATGGTATCCCTGGCTTAAGCATTTCGGCAACGGTCATTGCCTCCGCCTGCTTCTCCTTGTCTGCCATTCCCGCAATATTTTTTCCTCTGCTTCTTTCCAGATAAGCCATTTCCTGTTCTCCCGTCCGTTGTTGTATGCCATTTTTTCCCTCCAATCTGAAATTTTTGAAACGTAATAATCCAGATTGGAAAGGCGGCGAACGGCAGCCAACAGCAGAAACAGCCCCTCTGCACATTCCGATAAAAAAACGACAAAAGAAAAACCGCAAAGGCTGTCACCATATAAGGAAGTAATTTGAAAACATTATTGGAATACAACTTATGGGGGATAGCAAAGGCAAAAGCCAGCGTAAGAAGCAGAAACGCTTCTTGCACTGGCTTTCTTTAATGTCAACAATAAAATCGCACATTCGCAAAGGGAGAAATCCTTTGCCATACTTTAGGGGAAAGAGATCGGGAAATATGCGATGTCAAAAATACTACATAGTGATTTACGAAAAAGAACGGAGAATTATTTCCAACGCTCTCAAAATCAGAATGAGATAATCTATTCATAGGTGAATGATAGCGTTTCCGCAATAAGCGACAATGCCATTCAAACTTAAGCAAGACAGTTTGTGAATTGAAAAATCTCATGTTTTTGTGTATAATTAGGAAAAAAGTCAAACTGAGAAATCGAGATTTGAAAGGAGTAACAGACATGAAATTTCCTTTTTATGATTCACCCGATACTGCTACGATTATCTGTTGCCATATATTGGAGCGTCAGACACCTATTCTATATGTATCGCATGACGAAGATGACGGAATGTGGCAATTTCTATGCGGAGAAACACATGAAACAGATGAAGCAAAGTTAGTATCTTTAAAATGGGTTTTTGATTTAGATAACTCTGTCAGTACCTTAAAGGATATGCCTTGCGGTTACTATGCAGAGAGAAAAAACCAAGATGACGATTGGATTATCAGAAAGCGATAACTTCCAGTTTATCGGGGAGCTAAATAGAACGAAGAATCGGTATTTGGAGGTTGACCATGATAGCTATTATAGGAGCAGGTGTCTTTTCAATAGTGATTGTATTATCATTTCTTATAGTTTGTGGTTTTCCATTAGGAGAGTTGACAATGGGAGGGCGATATAAAGTTTTCCCTAAGAAACTAAGGATTGTTTTGGTAATGCAGCTTATTATACAGATATTTTTTGTGGTCATAATATTGCAAATGGGAGGACTTATACCATTTTGGTTTTCAGAGAACGCAACAAAGATAATCTGTATCATCATGTCAGTATATCTCTCATTCAATACAATTATGAATTTTATATCCAAAAGCAAAAAAGAAAAGTATATCATGACACCGCTTTCTGCAATTTCAGCAGTATGTTTTTATATAATCACACTGTAAAAAATATAAAAACCCTCATTTGTAAAGGAGATTACCATGTCAGTCAATATAGCAGAAACATTTGAATTACTGTTTAATAAGAATAATAATGTTGCAGACAAGGCGTTGCAGACATTGTAAAAACAAAGTGAAAAAACTGATTGTGTCTATCCCTATATGGATAGATTAAGCGATATGCTTGACAGCGATAATTCGTATATTCGCACAAGGAGACTTACATTACTTGCTTATAATGCGAAATGGGATAAAGATTATAAGATTGATGAGGTTATTGATAAGTATTTGAAACATATAACAGATGTCAAACTTATTACAGCAAGACAATGTATTAAATTGTTACCCATTATTGCAAAACATAAGCCTGAATTGAAGAGTGATATACTTTCCAAACTTCATAAAGCAGATATTTCTATTTATGAGGATAGTATGCAGTCATTAGTTTATAAGGATATTCAAAAATCACTAAAGGTTATACAGAAATCATAAAAAAACACATTTCTATTTTGCCAAAAAAAGGAATACTAAGCATATTAGGAAAGACTTAAATCGAAATAAGTTGATTAACAAAACGAGAAATCGGGATTTTCCGACACAACAATAAGTCAAAAAGGATATGGATATGAAAAATACGAAACCGAAATCTAAGAAGAAAAAGATTCTCTTTATTATATTATCTATTGTGGTCACACTAATAATTGCTGGCGATTGGATATTGACTGTAATGGTATATAACGAGAATTTTAACCAGCGATTTGAGAGCTATGAGCCGCTTATGCTCTACGTTGATGACTTTGACGGATTGCACCGCACGAAATATGAGTTTAGTTCCAACGGGGGGCAGAAACTGGCGGGATATATGTATAGTTCGGGAGAAAACCAGCGTGGTATCGTTGTAATGGCACATGGCTTTGGTGGAGGTGGACATAATTCTTATATGGATTGCGTGAATTATTTTGCCTGTCATGGATATTATGTTTTCTCCTATGACGCTACGGGAAATGATGAAAGCGAGGGTGAGGGAGTCGGAGGGCTTCCACAGGGAGTAATTGACCTTGACTATGCAATTACATTTGTGGAGGAAAGTGGGAAATTCCCAAGTCTGCCAATCGTTTTATTCGGGCATAGCTGGGGCGGCTACAGTGTTTGCAGTGTGCTTACATACCACCCCGAAGTAAAAGCCGTTATAGCGTGTTCGGGTTTTAACGCTTCACCGAATCTGTTTGAAGCCGAGGGGAAAAAACAGGTAGGAAATGGTATTTATTTGATGTTACCATTTGTGAAACTGCATGAGAGGATTCAATATGGCGGTTATGCCTCAAATACTGCGTTGGACGGCTTCTCAAAAAGCAATGCCGCTGTTATGATTGTGCATAGTTTTGATGATGAAGTTGTTCCAGCCGAATACGGCTACGAAATTTATTACGAAAAATACAAGGACGATTCCCGATTTAGCTTTATTCCTCTTGAGAATAAAGGACATAACTATTTCAATGACGACACATATCGCAATGAGTTTAATGCGAAATTTGATGAATGGCTCAAAACGCTTGACTATGACTATAACACAGGGGAAAACAGGGAACGGTTTTCGGAGGATAAAGCTAATTATATATATCAAAACCTTGACAGGGAAAAATGGTGTAATTCATTGGATTTGGAGTTGTTCGAGGATTTTGTTGGGTTTTATGATGAACATATAGCAGATCAGCAAGCTCCTTGTTGTCCTCAACAATAAGAATATCCATACTACTACCCTAATTCCAGAAGCCAGTTATTCAATGCACGCTCCCGTTCTCTCATCTGCGTGGAACAGTCGCTTAAATCGTACTCTCCCTTTATGTTCCCGTCAACAATGTACATGACCCTTGTACATTTTGCCGCGACCTTAACATCGTGAGTAACAAGCATGATTGTTGTTCCCTCAGAATTTAATTTTACAAGCTCTTCCATTACCTCGTTGGAGGAAGCGCGGTTCAAAGCCCCTGTCGGCTCGTCGGCAAAAATCATTTTCGGGTCGTTTATCATACTGCGGCAGATACATGCCCGCTGAAGCTGACCGCCCGAAACCTCGTTGATGTCGTTGTCGGCAATTTCGATAATGCCGAGCCTGCGCATTAAATTCTGACCGCGCCGCACCGTTTCCTTGCGGGGTTCACGAAGCTTTTTGTTCTCTTTCGCCCATCCCTGCAATATTTTTTCACAGAAATTCACATCTCCTGCGGTAACATCATCCATGCCCGAAACTGTGTACAGTAACGTGGATTTTCCAAAGCCAGACGGTCCCATAACAGCGACCATTTCTCCTTCGCCAATCGCAAAATTTATGTTTTTCAGTACGTTGTTCTGCCGCTTGTTTACGATATACGTTTTGCAGAGGTCTTTTACTTCGAGAATATTCATAATTGCTTCTTCCTTTCATTATTCAATGCTTGCCGTATCGGAGGATTTGATTTTTCTTGTGTACAGAGAGGTTAAAAACGCGCTTACGGCTGTGGCAGTAAGGACGATAGCGGGGAATACTGCGTATATCTCCACAGGGTTTTGCATATATTCTACGCCCATTTCAAGACCCATTGATCTGAAAATAGGGTCGAAGCAAAGCTTTGTAAGGGGCATACCCAAAAGCTCCGCAATAAGGACTGCCGCCGCTGCCGTAATAAAAAATCTTAACGTGTACTGTCCGTATATCTTGGTATTCCTTATGCCTATGGCTTTCATGAGGGCGATCTCCGCCAGCTCCTTCGCGATAAAGGAACGCGCCATAAGCACGGTGATAAGCGCGGCTAAAATTACCATAAGGATGGCGGACATTTTTTTCACCGCGTCTATGGCATCGCCGACTCCAGTGGTATCATTTACAGTTTCGCCTGCTGTTTTAACACTTGAAAATTCAGGGTAAAGCTCCTTGATCTTTTCCATTCTGCGTAATACTTCCTCATCGTCGGGGTCGTCGGTAAATTTTATCTGTGTACCAGGGGAACCGCTTGCTGCGAGATAGTTTATATCGCAGTCGGTATAAGCCCTCACGGAAATACCCTGATTAACCATTGACTGATACAGAGCGGTTATAATGAACTCCGCCGTTTCGCCCGTTGGGTAGGACATGGTAACAGTATCGCCTATATCTGCATCCAGCTTTTTTGCCAAAAGGGTCGTCACTGCAATTTCGCCGCTGTTTTGGGGAGGAGTACCCTCTAAATATTCGTACATATCCAATGTTGTTCCCGTACCCTGAAGTATAGCTGCCTTGTTTTCATATTCGCTGTGTCTTATCATCGAAAAAATATAATATTCCGTCATACATTCCGCGGACATACCGTTTTTTTGCAAGGGTCTGCTCCATATCCTCAAGATATTTTTTAACCTTTTCATGTCCGTCCCCATCCATAAATTTCATAGCTTCGTCGCCGATGTCCGTAACGACGTGGCAGTCCGCCATACCGAAATATTTCACCAGCTTTCCGCTTTTAAGAGACGCCGTAGCATTGGAAAGTATTATCAGCAGCGACATACACAGAAAAAACGTAAAGATAATGACAGCCGCTACCAGAACCGCGCAGCCGATATTGACAAAAGCGTTACTGCCGCTGTCTATTATAATAAACTCCGTGGAACGATTGATAAGCATTTTCCCAAACGGGTAGCGTAAATTTCTCCTTTCGGCACGCTTTTAAGAATACTTTCGTCGTCCAGAAAATAATTTATCCCCATATCTTTGTCGCTCTGTAATACTAATTTCTGACTGAGGTTGGAAGCGTTAAGCGGTTCGCCGACTCGCGTAATATTGGACTGGAACATCGAGACAAACTCCTCGATACGGAACTCGTCTATCGCAGAGGCGTTTTCAAGTGTCCCACAAATGTCCTGGTCGGAAGATTTGTTTTCGCTAAACGCGAAATAATCGGGCACGTCCGCCATTTCAAAATAGCTGTCCAGCGCAGTCGTCACGGTGTTGATGTTGCTCACGCCGGAGGACATGAACATCGACGCGAGTATAATAAATACCAGCAATATCAAGTTCATCGCCCTTTTGCGCTTAAGGTCTTTTTTCAGTATTTGTACATACATTTCCGCTGCTCCTTTCGCTTTGTGATTCGATTGTAGCATAGAAGTTATTAAATTATCCTTAAATCGTTTTGCGGCAATCAAATTATGCGTGATGATGAAAATCGTTTACCCATTACCAATGTTTATTAGCCTAATTTCTCTGCATATTTTTCTACCCGATCTATGCCAGCAAATAATTTTACATAAAGACGGAAAAGCAAATCTATTTCGTCCTCGTTGAAATCTGTAATTTCCCTCTAATAGCAAACGGACAAATCCTTTCTTTTCAAGAGTGAAATAGGCGTTTGCGAAACGCCAGAACCTGCATAAATACGGGATTCTTTTTGTTGCAAAATAAAACATCTCCTCAATGGTTTATGGTAAAATAGAGTTGTCGAGAAACTATTATCCAATCCACCAAAAAGAAGATGTACTTACATGATAACATATAAACAGCTTTCTTTGGCAGATATTTTTACTGATTGCCAATATATTCTTCTCTATCCGATGCTCAGAGGGTAACACCCTCTAATGATACAGAGGGTTTGGGACACTTCCCAACAAGCTATTTCTGACCGACCAGGCGGGCAGAAATACGGAAATGGTCTACCGAGATATTGTAGCGCAACATAGCTCAAAGAATATCTGTAAGCTGGGGGCTGCCCCTTATTCTCAATATTCCCAAGGTAGCGAGGGGATATATACATTTCGTCGCATACCTTTTTCCTACTCTCCTTTCGCCCTTTACGGGCTGTTTTGATAGCTTCCTCAAAAGCCTTAAAGTCGTATCGTGGTACTGGTCTTTTTGCCATATTCATTCACCCTATTACATTTTACTGTTCACCTTTCTTCTTGGATATGTCTACACTGTTCTATCAGTTAGCTAAAATAATTTTCAAACTTAATAAAAAGTATCTTGAAGTTATTCGGCTGGACGCACATAATTATACTGATAGAGATTAGAGAAAGGGTGAATGAAGATGATAGAGTATATTTCTGCCCCGGAAGCAGCGAAGAAATGGGGCATTTCAGAAAGACGGGTGCAAAAGCTATGTGAGGAAAACCGCATACCGGGTGTGGCAAAATTCAGCCGCTTGTGGTTGATACCAAAGAACGCTGAAAAACCAACAGATGCCCGCTTGAAAGCAGAAAGGAAGAAAAAACATGAATAAAGTTTTAATTATTGATGATGATAAAGAGCTTTGTGCATTGATTAAACAAAGTATTTTACAAGAGAGTATAGAAGCTGACTGCTGCTATTCCGGGAAATCCGGCTTGCTGCAACTAAAAGAAAAGGAATACCAGCTTGTCATACTGGACGTAATGATGCCCGGTTTCGATGGCTTTGAAACATTAGAACAGATTAGACAGGAAAGCAGTCTGCCTATTTTAATGTTTACATCAAAAAATGACAGTGCTTCAAAAGTGCGTGGCTTGCGGGCGGGAGCCGATGATTATTTAACAAAACCTTTTGATATGGACGAGCTGGTTGCCCGTATTGTTTCATTGATTAGACGCTATACCCGCTTCAACCAAAAAGACGGACAGACACAGAAATTTGAGTTTGACGGGTTGACGATTGATTTTAATAGCCGTTCCATTATCACAATAAATGGAGAATATGAACTTCCCCCGAAAGAATTTGATCTTCTTCTGTTCCTTGCTAAAAATCAAGGAAAAATACTAACAAAACAGCAAATATATGAAAAGGTATGGGGCGAGGAATATGTGTATGATGATAGTAATATTATGGCAATCATTAGCCGTTTACGGAAAAAAATAGAAGAAAATCCCGGAAGCCCTAAATATATCCAGACAGTAAAAGGGATTGGCTACCGTTTCAGTAAGGAGGTATGACCGTTGTATACAGAAGCTATCATTGTGATTGAAATAGTGATTGTCCTTTTATCTGTTTGCAGTTCTGCGCTGACCGTCCGGCGTGTAAAAAAGCAGATTTCGGAAATATCTGACGCTTTGGAAGATATAAAAAATGGGAATGGAAACAGGCGTATTTTAGCAGAAACACATGAGCTTGTTGCCCCTCTTGCATATGCAATCAACGATATTATCCTGTCTTATGAAAAAAGGCTTTCTGCCTGTCACCAGACGGACGAAACAAACAGGCAGCTTATGACGAGCCTCTCCCATGATGTAAGGACACCGCTTACCACACTGATTGGGTATTTAGATGCTGCACACAAAGGGATTGTTGACGGAAAAGAACGTGATGAATATATAGAAACTGCCCGCCGGAAAGCGCATGATTTGAAAGAATATATAGACGTGCTTTTTGATTGGTTTAGGTTAGGTTCTAATGAATTTTCCATGAACATAGCGGAGATTGATTTAACAGAGTTGACACGGAATATACTAATTGACTGGATACCGATATTTGAAGATACACAGATAGATTTCACGATTGACATTCCAGAACAGCCTTTCCGGGTGCAGATTGACCCGGACGGATATATGCGGATATTAAACAACCTGATACAAAATGTAATCTCCCATAGCCATGCAGATAAAATTGAAATCGCTTTATCGGAACAAAACAGGAATATAAAAATTCTCCTGTCTGATAATGGAATAGGGATTGGCAAAGAGGACTTAAAGCATATTTTTGATCGGCTGTATAAATGCGATAAAGGGCGGTCTGAAAAAGGCAGCGGTCTTAGTCTGTCTATCGTACATGAGCTTGTTGAAAAATTAAACGGAACAATAACGGCAGACAGCACACCGGGAAAAGGAACAATTTTCACCCTGTTTTTCCCTTTGATAGACTAATCAGCTCCCGCCCCCTTATGGCGGGAGTAATTATTTGTAAAAATCTGCCTTTTCCAAAATGCAAGGTTAATGCAAGATTGGTGCAAGGTTAATGCAAGGTTGGCGTAGTAGAATGGCAGACATGAAAAGGAGGTTTCGCAATGAGCAAATATGTAATTGAAACGAAAAATCTTACAAAGCAATACGGAACACAAAAAAGTGTTGCCAATCTGAACATTCATGTTCAAAAAGGGCGTATCTATGGTCTACTTGGCAGAAATGGAGCCGGAAAGACAACGACCATGAAGATGCTGCTTGGACTTACACAGCCGACTTCTGGGGAAGTAACGATTTGGGGGAAGCCCTTACAGGCAAATGAAAAAAGGCTGTTGCCCCGTATTGGCAGTCTGATTGAATCTCCCGGCTTCTATCCTAATCTCACATCCACCGAAAATCTGCGCATTTTTGCTACTCTACGGGGAGTGCCGAACCGCAACGCAATTAAAAACGCACTTGATTTAGTTGGTCTGCCTTACAAAGATAAAAAGCTGTTTTCCCAATATTCACTTGGTATGAAGCAGCGGCTGGCGATTGCCCTTGCTATTATGCACGACCCGGAGCTTTTGATTTTGGACGAACCAATCAACGGTCTTGACCCGATTGGAATTGCAGAAGTCCGTTCCTTTATCCGTGATCTCTGCAATGAGCGTGGAAAAACAATATTGATTTCCAGCCATATCCTTTCCGAGATTGCACTTTTGGCAGACGATATAGGCATTATCGACCACGGTACATTGCTGGAAGAAGAAAGTCTTGCAGAACTGGAAGCAAAGAGCAGCAAGCATATCCGATTTATTGTTTCTGATACGGCACAGGCGGCAAGAATTTTAGAACGTATCTTCCATGAGAGCCAGTTTACCATACAGGACGACCACAATATACAGGTGCATAATCTTGATTTACCAATAGGAAGAATTGTTACTGCTTTTGTGGAAAATGGTTTAGAAGTATCGGAAGCCCATACTTGCGAAGAAAGCCTTGAAGATTACTTCAAACGTGTAACAGGGGGTGAGGGGATTGCTTAAACTGGTTATATGCGAATTTGCAAAATTAAAGCGCAAAAAATTTATATGGCTGGTTGTTCTTTCTGCGTTTTTATTTCCCGTGCCGCTAACCGTATTGATGACAATGCCGCAGACAGCAGAACGATATGACAGTAAAATAGCGATTTTCAATGATTACTTTCAGTCGGTTATGGGCTATGGGGTAGAATTGCTTTTACCGTGCATGATCGGGGTGATTGCAGCCATGCTCTTTTTTATGGAACGGGATAATGATACTTTCAAAAATCTGCGCACAATTCCCATAACAAGCACACAGATGATTTTGGCAAAGATTATTGTCCTGTTCTTTTTTGGGATTATTTTTAGTTTGACATCAGCTCTTATAACAATCCTGTGCGGCGGGCTGATTGCAGAAGTAAACAGTATTGCTTATAGATTATTTTTTGCGCTGGAAATGGGAATTTTTATTACAGCCGGGACGCTGCCGTTAATCGTCCTTGTCGTTTTCTTTAGCAAGAACTATATATTTTCTGTTTTATTGTGTGTTTTTTACAGTGTTTTAAGTATGACAGCCGAATCATCTTTTGGCGCACTGCCTAAAGTGATGTGCTGGCTGATGCCAATTCCGCTTACAACCCTGTGGAGCGCAGGAAATTTAACCGCGCATGGCAATATGGACGGTGTGGGGGTGTTGGAAAATTTAATTCCGACTACATTTCAGACAATCATTATTTTAGCTGTTATCGCTTTGCTTTCCGTTATAGTGATTGATTATATGTATAAAAAGAGAGGGGATGAATGATATGTTTCGCATGGTTAAGACCGAAATATGGAAATTAAAGCGGTATCATATGATATGGGCAGGTGTTTTCCTAATGCTGCTCTCCGTCGTTTTAACGCTTTTTTCCACAACAGCATTGGACGGAACGGTCTGGACATTTGCCTTTTTTACAGAACAGGTAATCAAAAATAATGCCACAACGATTTTCCCCATGTGCATTGCCCTCATTGCCGGATATATCATAGCAAGGGAGGGAAAAGACGATACGTTGAAAAGTATTATGACTATTCCTGTTCCTTATAGCAGCCTGTTGTGGGGGAAACTGCTTGTATGTGCGCTGCTTTCTTTGTTTTTTGGACTGATAAGTGCAACATTCACGGTAATTGCCAATTTGGTGATGGGATTTCCGGGAATTTCTGTAACTTCAGTATGGCAGACATTTATTCAGATCGTTCTCAACTGTCTGTTTTTGTATTTTGCGGTCATGCCTGTAATTGTATTTGCTGCCCGTATACCAAATGGACATATGCTTGGAACAATTATTGCTTTTGTTTATGGCTATGGTGGTATGTTTGCTTCTGGAAATGCTACGTTAGCAAATATTTATCCTGTTACTGCAAGTTTAGGCTTGATCAGCTACCGAAGCTACGATCCGGCTGTACATTGGAATGTGTTAATCTGTCTGTTTAGTATGATTTCCGTATTGATGATTACTGCTGTTCTTGTATTCACTGCAAAAGGAAACGTGCCAGTCAAGGCAGCAAAAAAGCACAAAACAACAACAACCAAAAAAGGTTGGTAAGGGAGATTATAGGAATGAAGAGAAAATTGACTATCGGGATTGCAGCAGTTGTAATACTTATTGTAGGTGTTATTGGTTTTTGTATGTGGTTCCTTTCGGGAACTGGCAGCACATACTATTATTCACAGATTGATAACAGTAAAATAGAACAGACCGAATCAAAATGCGGTGTAATTAACTTTAGTGGAAGTATGGATTACTCATACACTTTATTTTCTTACGATGAGAATGGAAAAGGAAAAGACATTACATTCGGAACATCAAAGGAATTGAAAGAGGGAGCTTTTATCCGTTTAACGGTAATGCCGATTCGAGGTGTTCTTGAATGGAAAGAGGTGCAATATGATGAACTTCCTGCTGCTGTGCAGAGCAACTATACAGCACCAGCGAATGAGTAAGGATGGTTAGGGATTTGGAGTTAAAATAACAGAAAGGTTGATGGTATGTGTTATGGAAAAAAACATTTCCGTTTTCTTTGGGTAAGTGTCTTGGTGTTTAGTTTGACGCTTGTGGGGTGTTCAAAAGATGAAATTCTGGAACAGTATAATAATATTGTCCAATCAGCCGGAAATACGGCACTTACAAGCGATTTTTCGCTGAAAGGGAATCGGGCATATGGGGAAGATTGCTATACTGGGACTTATACGGCAGATTATAAGGACTTTTCTAAAACAGAATATCTTTTTGGCGGAACTTCTATCGAGCGTGAAAACGGCAAAGATATTTCTGTTTCCTGCGACTTGGAAATTACCGAGGGAACAGCGCAAGTGTTTTGGGTTTCTGGCAGTGATGACCCGATGATCCTGCTTGAAGCAACTGGCAGCTATTCCGAAACAATAACACTGCCGGAAGGCGGGAACTATATTGGTGTTATTGGAAACAATTTTACAGGGTATTTAGAAATGAATATAGAATAATTATCTGCCGCACGACGGCAAAAGAAAAAAAAGCCCGTCCACCGCCGGGGGAAATTCTACCCGCGAATATGAACTGTCTAATCAACTGAATACTGCTTACAATTCCTTTACGCCCGTCTGCATTTTTCAGACGGGCGCATTTTGTATTAAAATATAATCTTTCATACAATGCATGACTCTAATGAAAGGGGTAATTATAATATCATCTATATCCTTAATTTCACACGGTTTGATAGTTGGAAACGTATACCATGATGTTATCGCCTTTTCTATGTTTACTATTTTAACCTTTTAAAGTATAACAGAAGATTGTGTAAGAATATTGCCTCTAACTTCCCCGGATTCCAAGTAATTTCCGTTACCAGGACGCCCGGCCTGCCCGCGGAAATGGCAGACCGCCGCATATGGCGGATAAAGTCCATAGTGCGGCGGTTAGCTTTTGTGTATCTCTTATCATTTAATTTGTCACGGCATAAGCCTGTCTATATCGTTTCGTAGGAAACCAGTTCTTCCACCGGGATGCGTGTCTGTGAATGGCGCTCCGGGTCTGCCGCCTCCTCGTCCGAATACCCAACTGCAAGGATATTGACCGGCTCCAGATTATCCGGCAGCCCGAACTCCCTGCGTATCACATCCGGCTTGAAATAACATATCCACACGGAGCCAAGACCTAATTCTGTTGCCTGCAGCATCATGTGGTCTGTAAGTATGGATGCATCTATGTCGATGGTCTGCTTTTTATCAAACGGGCGCACCCATGCCTTTCCGTGGTCAGCACAGACAATGACCGCCAGCGGCGCTCCATATAGATTCGCCCCTTTCCCAATTTTCGCAAGTCCCTCACTGCTTTGGATGACGATCAGGCGGACGGGCTGGAGGTTGGCTGCTGTCGGCGCAACATGAGCGGCTTCCAGAATCTTTTGCAGCTTTTCTTCCTCCACCTTTTTGTCCTTATAGCTCCGGACGGAATAACGCTTCTTTGCAATTTCGATAAAATCCATAGTGGCAAATCCTCTCTTTCTATTGTATACTGAACGTGTTGGTTAACCGTTGACCTAAATTTTAGCAGGATACAGAAATTTTGCAAGCATGCACTTTTTAGGTAGATACTTCCCAAAAAGGTAGCTATAAAAAGGAGAGAATACAGACAATGGAATATTCAAAAGACCAGTTCAACTGCCCGGTTGAGGCCACGCTGTTTTTAATCGGCGGGAAATACAAGTCTCTCATCCTCTGGTACCTGATAGAAAAACCGCTCCACTACATGGAGCTGCAGCGCATGATCCCCAAAGCAACGCCAAAGATGCTGTCACAGCAGCTACACGATCTGGAAGAATGCGGGATGCTGCACCGGGAGGTCATCCCGGACAAGCCGCCCAGGACACTGTACTCCCTCACCCCATTTGGGCACAGCGTCATTCCCGTGCTAAATGCCATGTGTGATTGGGGCGCAGGCTTTTTGGACGGGTTAAACATCCAACCGCCGTGCTGTACAAAAAAGTCAGCAGGAGAACCATGATAGGCTTTCCTGCTGACTTTTCATAACTGTATATCCGGCTCCAATGAGAAAACCCCGTTTTCAAATACAAGCCGGGAAACTGATGCGTTTTTTACCTTCCCCACTTTGCCTAACTGCTCTGGCGCAAATAAATGGATTATTGTCTTGATCGCAAAGGCATGGGTTATTATCAAAATATTACTGCTTTCCCCATTCCATGCCTTTGAGCAATATACACGAATGCAGCTTTCAGGCGTTCTTCTATTTTGTTATCTAACATTTCCAAATAGTTGTCCAGCCTTGCATTCACATAACCCGAAAGCAGTTTTTCCATCGCAGCAAGATTATGCTTTACATGGTATTCGTCGAATGCATTGTAATATGATATCCGCTTTTTTACCAAATTCCGCACACAATCAAACGCTTCTTTATGTCCGACCGCCTCTATATGGTCCTTTAACGGCTTCCTATCAATCGTCAGGCCACGCAAAACCATATCCGTCTCACGAAGGGTTAGAGTGCTTCCCTCAATTGCATTTGAATTATAAGTATACTCAATAATGAATTCCTCAGTCAAACGTTCCGGTTCACCCTCAGTCAAGGGGCGTCTGGTATCCAGTTGTCTTTTCTTCCTGTCTATGGCTGCCAGTAAACTTTCTGTCGCTTTAAAACGTCCATCCTGTGGTTTTTTCGCATCTCCCTTCTTTCAAGAGAATATCTTATTTCCGGAATATCAATTAGAACAAAAGCAATAAAGAGCAACCTTTGGCATATCATTTTTATCCAGACACAAAAAACAGATATAACCATCTACCATGGGTTCAACTTTCGGCGTTTCCCGATTCGCAACAATTCTATGAAAACAAGTTGCTGCTGCTTCTGCCATAGGAACATAGCGAACACCATTTTCCGTTTTCGGATCCTGAATCACATATTCCGTCTGTGATATACACTTTAGTTTCTGTTTGTTGTCTTTTCCTTATTTTCTCCCTGCATTTTGGGCAATACTTTGATATGACAGAGCCAGCGACATATTCAACGCCACACACCGTACAATTCCTCGGCGGCAATGCTGTCCGACGCTTTGTGGATGTGATATGTAATTCAACGACAAAGCCGATGAATTTATAGCAAATTCTGCTCCGAAAGCTCGGCTTTCAACATTTCCAGCAATCGTTCAGCAATAGGAGTATAAACTTGATATTTTTTCCATATTAGATACATTTTTGTTTCAAGTTTAGGAGTAAGAGGGCGGAAAGTAAGCCCACTATCGGGGCTTGTATCAATTAAATGCTCAAAAGTTAAAAGATAACCCAGCCCCTCTTTCACAAAAAGCGATCCGTTATATGATAGACGAAACGACCCTTCAAGGTGTAATTTATCCATGTTATTGCCGCACCATTTGGAAATATCATTACTCCATCCCTGTTCGGAACAAAAAAGAGGAAGTCCAAATAAGTCATCCACGCAGATGGAATCTTTTTCTGCCAAAGGACAGTCCTTTGGCATGACAACACCCCATAGATCAGCATGGGGAAAGGTTAAATAATGATATTTTGCAGTATTGGGTTCCTGCGCCAGTACGGCAAAGTCAATGATACCTTTATCCAGTTTTTCCGTAACCTGTTCTGTGTCGCCGCTGGTAATATGATAATGTAGATCAGGGTAAGACTCTTTGAATCTTCTGATTGTGGCGGCGAGGCATCTGATCTGGTAAGATTCCGCCAAGCCGAAGTAAACATCGCCGCCCAAGACATCATCTAAAGCAAGAAATTCAGTTGTGATTTTGTCAGCCATTTTTATCAAGTCTTCCGCCCGTTTCCGCAGTAAAATCCCTTCTTCCGTAAGCTGTATGCTAAAACTGTGCCGCATAAACAGTTTTTTTCCGAGCTCGTCTTCAAGTGCTTTTAACTGCTTGGAGAGAGTAGGCTGGGTGACGTGAAGCAGTTCTGCCGCGCGGGTTATATTTTCTTCCCTTGCCACGGCAAGAAAATATCTCATAGTTCGCAACTCCATATTGCCCTCCTATGATATTCCAAAAACTTATATCATGATATAAATTATAGCCATTAGCAAAATAAAAGTCAAGGAGATATAATACAGACATAGCAGGAAGGGGGCGGTCATACGGATGATTTGGTTCAGAATCTAAAGGATGCAGGCTGCAGCGCCCAGACCATTGAGAAGGTTTGCAGACTGTATGGTAACGGTCAGGTTCAGGATGCGATTAAAACACTGCGGAAACACCGTTGCGGCCTGATGGACAGCCTGCATGAAAGTCAGGAAAGGGTTGACTGTCTTGATTTTTTAGTATGGCAGATGGAAAAGGAAAAGCAATAATTAAAAAACTACAAAAAAGAAAGAGAGGCATGATAAAATGGAAAATACTATAAAACTGGAATTCACAAAGGAATGGGATAAAACTTTCCCGAAAAGTGAAAAGGTGAACCATCGCAAGGTGACATTCCCTAACCGTTACGGGATCACACTGGCGGCAGATCTTTATGAGCCGAAAGGAGTGGAAGGGAAACTGGCTGCGATTGCGGTATGCGGGCCATTTGGAGCGGTAAAGGAGCAGGCATCCGGACTGTATGCACAGACGATGGCGGAGCGTGGTTTCCTCACTATGGCATTTGATCCTTCCTTTACTGGTGAAAGCGGCGGCACACCCAGGTACATGGCTTCACCAGACATCAATACAGAGGATTTTCAGGCGGCTGTGGATTTCCTTTCCGTACGGGAGAATGTTGACCCTGAACGTATCGGAATTATCGGAATCTGTGGCTGGGGCGGTCTGGCGCTCAATGCGGCGGCGCTGGATACCCGCATTAAGGCGACGGCTGCGTCTACCATGTATGATATGGCACGCGTCAATGCCAACGGGTACTTTGATGCAGAGAACTCTGCGGATGCGCGATATGCAAAGAAAGAGACCATGAACACCCAGAGGATTGTGGATTATAAAAACGGCAGCTATGCGCCGGGCGGCGGGGTTGTCGATCCGCTTCCGGAGGATGCGCCTTTCTTCGTGGCAGATTATCATGATTACTATAAAACGGGCCGAGGTTATCATAAACGTTCCCTGAACTCAAACGGCGGCTGGAATGTAATCGGCTGCATGTCCTTTATGAACCAGCCCATCCTGCAGTACAGCAATGAGATTCGCAGCGCAGCCCTTCTTATGCACGGGGAGAAGGCGCATTCCTGTTATTTCAGCCGCGACGCTTATGCCGCAATGGTGAAGGATAACCCTTATGCAGGCAATAAGGAACTGCTGATCATCCCGGATGCAGTCCATACGGATCTGTATGACGGCGGTGGAAAGGATGCGATTCCGTTTGATAAGCTGGAGCAGTTCTTTTCGGAAAATATGAGATGACATTTCTAAGCTTAAAATACGAGGAGGAAGACGATGTTAGGAAATTTTATATATTGTAACCCGACGAAGCTTTATTTTGGCGTGGATTCCCTTGCCGGCCTGAATGAAGAACTGCCTAAGTATGGACAGAATGTACAGCTTGTGTATGGCGGCGGGTCGATCAAAAAGAATGGTATCTATGATAAAGTCATGGAGATTTTGAAAGCAAATGGAAAAAATGTGTTGGAAGATGCAGGCGTCATGCCAAATCCAACGGTACAGAAACTGCAGGAAGGCTGTAAGATTGCCAGAGAGGGTAAGGCAGACCTGATCCTTGCGATTGGGGGTGGTTCTGTCTGCGACTATGCAAAAGCGGTTTCCGTATCTGCATACTGCACGGAAGATCCATGGGAAAAATATTATCTTCAAATGAAAGATGTGGACAATGAGATCATTCCGGTGGGATGTGTCCTGACAATGGTTGGTACGGGCTCTGAAATGAACGGCGGCGCAGTTATCACGAACCATGAGCAGAAATTGAAGATTGGCCATGTATTTGATGAGAGGGTATATCCGAAATTTTCCATCTTAAACCCGGTATATACCTACACGCTGCCCCAGTATCAGATGGTTGCGGGAATCTATGACATCATGAATCATATTACGGAGCAGTATTTCTCCGGGAAGGACGACAATACTTCTGATTATCTGATGGAAGGCTTGCTGCGATCTTTGGTTCATTCCAGCAGGATCGCTGTGAAGAATCCTACGGATTACGAGGCAAGGAGCAACATCATGTGGATTGCGACATGGGCGTTAAATACCCTGGTGGCAAAAGGAAAATCTACAGACTGGATGGTGCATATGCTTGGGCAGGCGGTTGCGGCACATACGGATGCAACCCATGGCATGACCCTTGCAGCGGTATCCATGGCCTATTACCGCTTTATCTGCCCGTTTGGGCTGGCAAAGTTCAAGAGATTTGCCATGAACGTATGGGATGTAGATCCGGAAGGAAAAAGTGATGAACAGATTGCAGCGGAAGGCCTGAAAAAAATGGAAGTTTATATGAATGAACTGGGTCTTACGATGCATCTGAAAGAGCTTGGGGTAACAGAGGAGATGCTTCCGGAAATTGTTGAAAGCACACTGATCATGGATGGCGGCTATAAGGTGCCGGATAAGTATGAAATAATGGAGATTTTTAAGAGCAGCTTATAAACGCCTTAGCCTGCCAAAGCGTTATAATGCGGCAGCGGGATGCCGTATGCAGGAAGTCTATTCCCTGCTGGGGGAGGCGGATATGCTTGTCATTGTCTCGCCGATTTATTATCACAGTGTTTTAGGGCAGTTAAAATGTGCTCTTGACCGCTTCTATTCTACCGCTTATCCGGGCAAGCCCCGGAATCTGAAAAAGGAGGAATGATAGTGAAAAAAATATTTGTTTTATGTTTATCTTTGCTGCTTGCGGCCGTTATGCTCAGTGGTTGTGGGACTTCTCCCTCCGGCAATAATCCTGCTGCCGGATCAGGTAAGCAGCAAGCAGAGGAAAATACAGAAACGACACTTTTAAACGAAACGGAGGATTCTGAACATATGAGTTTTAATTCTACAGCAAAAAATCTGGTTGTATATTTTTCCATGCCGGAAACTACGGAGCCTGAGAATATGTCGAAGGAGGAAGAACTCAGCACCGTTGTGATTGATGGTGAGGTTTTGGGAAATACCCAGTATGTCGCATATATCATTGCAGAAAATACGGGGGCGGATATTTTCCGGATTGAGCCGGTTACACCATATCCGCTGGATCATTCCGAGCTTGAGGATATTGCGTAGAAAGAGCAGTCAGAGAATTTCCGGCCTGAAATTGCAGGGACTGTGGAGAATATAGGGCAATATGATACCATATTTTTTGGATTCCCTAACTGGTATTATGATATGCCGATGATTATGTACAGTTTTCTTGACCAGTACGATCTGGCAGGAAAAACATTGGTTCCTTTTGTCACATCCGGCGGGAGCGGGTTTTCTGACGCGATCAGCACGATCAAAGACATGGAGCCTGACGCAGATGTGGTTACAGACGGCCTTTCCATTTCACGAAATGTGGTTCAGGATTCGGAATCTGATATTATCGAATGGCTAACAAAAAAAGGGTTCATTCAGTAAATTACCATAGGAGGCAGACAGCATGAAACAACAAATAATTTTGAAAATAGTAGTAGATATTGGAATGACGGTCATGTTGCTGCTTCTTATGACTTATGAATTGATTGGTCAAGCAGCACATGAATGGCTTGGAGTCGGGATATTTGCTCTTTTCATCACTCACCATATTTTAAACCGGAAATGGAGCCAGAGTGTTTTGAAAGGGAAGTATACACCACTATGCATCTGGCAGACTGTTCTTGTTATTGGAATCCTTTTTACAATAGCCGGCTCCATGTATAGCGGAGTGATTCTTTCCAAACATGCTTTATTATTTCTGCCAATTAAAGGTGGGCGGGCTTTGGCCAGAGAGATTCACATGGTTTCCGTCTATTGTGGTTTTGTACTGATGTCACTTCATCTTGGCTTTCATTGGAGAATGATGATGGGGATGGCAAGGCGGATTATAAAAGAACTTCCTTCTGCCGGAAGGTGGATGCTTCGTGGGATTGCCGCCCTTGTTGCCGGGTATGGCGTGTATGCTTTCATACGGCGGGAAATCGACCATCTCTCTGGAGCCTGTTTTACCGTCATATACATAAAAAGCACACCTTAATTTTCAAAACATTATACCTTCATTTCGGAACAATATTAATTTTATAGGAAAAATATCATTCAATTTTCATAATAGGTCAGGCTGGAATTCCTATCGTTGCAAAAGATATCCCATATCATCTGTGGAATTTGTAAAAGAGCCGCTTCTTTTGTACATATAGAGCGAGGGTATCGCTCAATCATCCAATTGGATGTTTGCGATACCCTCATTCCTTGTTGTCTCTTATTTTACTTTCAGACCTGCTTTTTTGATTGCCTTCTTTAACTTGTTCTTATCTTTCGACTTTAATCCTT
>BLMD01000237.1 GCA_011959925.1 Lachnospiraceae bacterium | reverse complement strand
AACTTGCTATTCCGTCATGGAAAAGTCCGTTCACAGAACATGGAAAAGCTAAAGTGTAGCTTTCCCACAACTCCATAAGATAGCAAGTTATGCACATTACGCACAGTGCCGACTACTCCGGAATCCATTTCATATATATCACTAAAAAATCGAAACTTGTCAAGCCATGTCAAGATTTTTATGATATTCTTATTAGGGGAGGTGAAATGATGTCGGATAATCGCTTATTCAAAATGTTATATTATCTTTTAGACAAGGAACATGCTACGGCTTCTGAATTAGCAGCTGAATTTGAAGTTTCTACAAGAACAATTTATCGTGACGTAGAAGCATTAAGCAGTGCGGGTATCCCGATCTATGCTGAACCTGGAAGAAACGGCGGTATATACTTATTGCAGGATTTTATTTTGGACAGAGCAATATTATCCGAAAATGAGAAGCAGGAAGTATTAACGGCAATACAAAGTATATTTGCCACAGGCTATACTGGCAAAAAAGAATTACTAACAAAGTTATCAGCGATTTTCAATGTAAATACAAGAAATTGGCTCGAAGTGGATTTTTCACGTTGGGGAAAACGCATTTTTGATAACTCAAAATTTGAAATTCTGAAAACAGCGGTGATTCAGTGCAGAGAAGTAAAGATAGTTTATGAAAACTCTAACAGCAGGAGAAGCACACGAATCGTTCAACCATTAAAAATATCTTATAAATCAAAAGAATGGTATTTAAAAGCATTTTGTATGGAAAAACAAGATTTTCGCATATTCAAATTAAACCGTATATTAGAACTGGAATTATTAGAGGACACATTTGTGCCAAGACCATACCCAGAAGAAAAAAATAATCTGCAACAGATATACCCTAAAATAGTCCTTTCGTTTTCAAAAGCTATTGCATATCGTGTCTATGATGAATTTGACGAATCAGAAATTGAATATCAAAAAAACGGTGATTTAATTGTTTGTACTGAAATGCCAGTTGATACATGGCTTACTGGTTATCTGCTTTCATTCGGGGCACAAGTTGAAATCATTGAACCAAAGTATTTAAAAGGTATTTTAGCTGAACAGGCACAAGAAATATATAAAAAAAATAAACCTTGACAAAAGGTGTCAAGATATATGTGCTATACTAATGACCATAGCAATACAGCTATACAGAAACTTTAAGCACAATTAGAAAGAAAGAGGTAACAAAAATGAATGAAATGAATCAGAAATTTTGTCAGTGTTGCGGTATGCCTATGGGAGATACTGATGAACTGTACGGAACAAATGCAGATGGCAGCAAAAATGAGGAATACTGCAAGTATTGTTTTAAAAACGGTAAGTTTACTTTTAATGGTACGATGGAAGAAATGATTGAGGTATGTGTACCGAATATGGCTGCTGCTAACCCCAATATGAGCGAAGAAGAAGCAAGAAAAATTATGCTTGAATGGTTTCCGACACTGAAACGCTGGAAAAACTAATTTTGATATTGTCATTTCTATCGTTCAATGATTAGTAAAAAAAGTGATATCATTTTTGTTGATGGGTAATCAAGGGGCGGTAGTTAAAATTGCCATCACCCCTTTGAATTATAAAAGCAGCCATAAACTATGCATCGCCCTAAGAATACAAGCCTATCGGTTTATGGGGGCAGCGACACAAGCGATATTTACAGGAACATAAGAGGGCGCTTTACGCCACGCTACTCACAAGTGGCAAGTTGAATGATTATCTTGCGGATGTCGATAAACAGGTGGAGAAACGCTTTGAAAGACTTGTAGAACAGATGAAGCAGGCACAGGGTATCACAGAACGCCTAAAGGCGAAAAATGCCTTAGAATGGGTTGGACAGATGAATAACATTTGGGCTTGTGCTATGGAGATTGTGGAGAGGGAAATTATATTCGTATAAGTAGACAAGGCGGCAGGGAGTAAATTCTCTGTCGCTTATTTTTACTATATTTTCGTTACGAAACTTGACAAAAATCTCTCCTTTTATTATAACTTATGTTATATAACAACAATTATAACATGACAGAGAGGTGAAAAATATGCCACCAAAGGTGAAAATTACAAAAGAGATGATTATAGATGCAGCATTTGAGATAGCACGAAGTGAGGGAGCAGAAAATATCAATGCACGAACTGTATCAAAAAAATTAGGCTGTTCCACTCAACCTGTTATGTATCATTTCAAAACAATAGAGGAATTGAAAAAAAATGTATATATTAAGGCAGATGAGTATCATTCCGAATATATAACTAATATTCAGAGTGAAAATCCGATGAAAGATATTGGACTGAATTATATACGCTTTGCTGAAACAGAAAAAAATTTGTTTCGGTTTCTATTTCAAACAAATGAGTTTATAGGAAAAAATATTTCTGAGTTGATAAATTCTGAAGAATTACAGCCTATTATAGCTATACTGAGTAAAGAAGTAGAGGTCAATACAGAACAGGCGAAAACCATTTTCCGTTCATTATTCCTGATTGCACATGGATATGCAAGTATGTTTGCAAATAACGAAATGACCTATGACGAACAGACGATTATATCTGATTTAGACTTGGTATTTGACGGAACAGTTTATTCATTAAAAGGAGGATTATAATGTATCGTTTATATAAGAAAAATGAATTAAATTTCTCATTGGTTTGGATTATTTCCTATGTTGTTTTGTTTAGTGTTGCTGACAGCTTTTCTGCTTCGCTTGGCACTGAAAAAATAATTGCTGCACCCGTTGCTATAGTTTTTACATTGCTTCTTTTAGTTTTTGTGAGTAAACACAACTTAAAAGAAAAATACGGTCTGTGTTCTTTTGATGGAAGCCTTAGAAATTTCTTATATTTTACTCCGCTACTTCTAATTATGAGTATTAACCTATGGAATGGCGTTACGATGAAGCTGTCTGTTTTAGAAACTGTGTTATATATTTTAAGTATGCTCTGCGTTGGATTCATTGAAGAAATTATTTTTCGTGGATTTCTGTTCAAAGCATTATACAATGACAATGTAAAGTTGGCGATTGTTATCTCAAGTGTTACTTTTGGAATTGGACATATTGTAAACTTACTGAACGGAAAAGATTTAATACCTACACTCTTACAAGTTTGTTATGCAATCGCAATAGGTTTTCTTTTTATAATTATTTTTTACAAAGGAAAGAGCCTTTTACCGTGTATTATTGCACATAGTTTTGTAAATTCTTCGAGCGTTTTTGCTGTTGAAAATTCTTCAATGAAGTTTCATATTATTTCAAGTGCAGTATTATGTATTATTAGCTTAAGTTACGCACTGTGGATATTGAAAAAAACAAAACAATTTGATGAATATGAAAATAATGATAGGCGGTGATGATATTATATGCCAACTATTATTTCAGAATGGATATATTGCCCTGTATGCGGCAATAAAACCCGTACTATGATACGGGAAGATACGGAATTAAAAAACTTTCCTCTCTACTGTCCGAAGTGCAAGAAAGAAACAATCATCAATGTTCAGGATATGTAAATCACGCTTGCAGTCAGTAAATGATTATGTATGCCGCCGCTATGGGTAAAACCATAACGGCGGTTTTTCAATGCCTATCGGCTATCTCTGTCAATGGATT
>BLMD01000236.1 GCA_011959925.1 Lachnospiraceae bacterium | reverse complement strand
ACCGGGCCTTTACCCTATTGGAATCAAGATTTTGAACTTGTTTCGCAATTACCTAAAAAAATCACTGGTATCTATCTGCCAACGGCAGTTCTCTTCGACTGCATAACGCCCGATATACCGTTCCTCCATCGGTATCCACAGCTTCTGAAACACCGACGCATAACTTCCTTCCCGTATCTGCAGTCTTTGCATCTGCTCTTCTTTTTCACAGGTTAAAAAAATATTTTGATCATAAAAATCCAAAAGCTTAGGATGCTGAGAATAGCTGCCTTCTATCACCGTCAGTTTTTGATGCGGCAGAAACACAGGGTCGGTCAGCTTCCCCTCCCTGCAGCAAAACGGACGATAGCACACATCCTGTTTGGATTTGACCTTTGCAAGCACTTCTGATCTGATCCGTTCAAAATCCATATTTCCGCCGCAGGTATGTTCCCAATCTCTGCAGCGTTTCTCCGGCGAAAGATAAAAATCATCCGTATGAATGACATTGCAGCAAAACAACGTCTTGATCAGTCCTGCCAAACGGCTCTTACCGCTGCCGCACCTGCCGTCAATGGAAATGACAACCGCCTCTTTTTTATCCAGAAGCTGCGCGATCTCTGTGAATAAGGGAAAGTACCCTGCGTAAGCTTTTTGAAGCAGGCGATAGTGGGGACGGTATGCACTGCGGTACGCTTCACTGTGATGCACCACAGGATAGCCCTGCCTGTTCCATCGGTCTATCCACGCATCCATACCCGGAATCTGCAGCTTTAGAAGGCAGTCCGTTTTCTTTTTCATTCCTTCTGTCGAACCGCGGCACTCCTCTGCCGTCAAAATAAGCAGTTTTGCAAAAATCTTCTTTTCTTGTTCCGACCATCCGGCAGATAGCGGAACACGGCAGAAACCGCCGCCGATCTCTTCCGGATCTTCGGGACAAACATATGCCGGCAAACGCCCGCATTCCTCTTCCAGAGCAGAAAAAACCTCATCTATACGACCTGCGAGATGTTTTGGCCCGTATTCGCTTTGAAACGCCAGTTTTCCGTAATCCTGCGGCTGCATCAAAGGATACCGCGCCCTGTGGTCTCTGACAATCTGCAAAAATGATGCATACATGTTCTGTTCTCCCTATGTTCCAAAGAAACTGCGCCCATTTGCTACATACCGATTGTAAACAAATGGGCGCAGAAACGCAATATTTAATTTCAATTAGAAACTCATAATTTTACAGGTGTTTATCACACCTCATAGGGTTTTAATAAAATCCTCCAAAAGCCTTGAAAATAAAGGATTTATCGCAATCAGTACACCTTAATTCTTTATATGGTTTCACACAATGTTACCCTTGTTCTGCACAATCATAAGGGCAAAATCAAGGGCAGAAAAATCTCATAACAAGATATAACAAAGTGTGGCAATCGGGGAAATGTGATGTATGTGCGAATATATTATAACGGAGGATTTTTTAATGGACAAGTATATTTATGATGAAAGCAACGGTCTTTGGTATGAACTGCAAGGAGATTATTATATTCCTTGCCTTACTTTACCAGCCGAAAAAAGACACAAGCCTATCGGCTTATGGGGGCAGCGACACAAACACTATTTGCAGGAACATAAACGGGCAGTTTATACCACGCTTCTCACAAGCGGAAAATTGAACTGTTATCTTGCTGATATTGACGAACAGGCAACGGAAATGATGTTTCGATTAGTTGAACAAATGGCTGATAAGGAGGGTGTGACCGAACAACTCAAAGCAGAAAACCCGATGTTGTGGATTGGAAGAATGAACGAGATACAAGCAAGGGCAAGAGAAATAGTTTGCACTGAAATCATCTATATTTAAGCAATTACGGAAAGAGCAATTATAGCTAATAAGCATAGTTGCTCTTTTTATGTGTGATTTAACATAGAAGAATAACAGTATCTATATGTTTTAATTAGGATAAGACCAACAAAATGGAAATACTCTGTTCCAAAGGTATACAAAGGTATAAAAATCTTGATACTGCCATTTTAATTGTTTATAATATAGACATTAAATGAGGCATAGTTATTTATGCAGAGGAGAGATGACTTATTTATACAATTCTTGTACTTGAAGACGATTTAGAATTAAATCAAACGATTTGCACAGCTTTACAAAAAGAAAACTATCGTGTATATAATGCTTATACTTGTAAAGACGGACAAGCTATCGCAATCAATCATACCTTTGATTTAGCAATATTAGATATAAATTTGCCTGATGGCGACGGATTTCATTTTTGTAAATGGATAAAAGCACGAAATAATGTTTCGATATTGTTTCTTTCTGCACGAGATTTAGAAGAAGATATTCTAAATGGTTATGAAATAGGAGCAGATGACTATGTGACAAAGCCCTTCTCCATGAAAATTTTGTTAAAGAAAATATCCATTATATTGTCAAGGGAAGTTAAAAAAACAAACATATACGATGACGGTTTTCTAAAGATTGATTTTGAATTAGGAGTTGTACAGATTGAAGAAAAAAGTTGTCCTATTACGCCTACCGAATACCGTATTTTGAAAAAATTGATTGATAATAAAGGACAATTACTAATTTATTCTGTTTTGTTGGATTCCTTATGGGAAGAAGGAATTGAATTTATGGATAAGCATACTCTTGCAGTCAACATTAACCGTTTGCGAAAGAAAATTGAAACAGACAAACATAGTTATATTTCAAACATATACGGAATGGGATATATATGGAAATAATTTACATTCTTATTATTGTGTTGTTCATAGGGATTATTATAAGTCTATTATGGAAAAATCGCTGTCTGAAACACGATATTTATGACTTTACAGAAAAATTAGAAAATAGTTTAAATGAGTTATTAAACAGCAGAAATTTAAACAAAACAATCTGTGAACAAGATGACTTATGGGGCATGGTTTATGAAAAGCTATGTCGTATTTCTGATATGTATACGCATAAAAATCAAGAACTGTTCAAAGAAAAAGAAAATTTAAAAGAGTTAGTTTCTGACATATCCCATCAAACCAAAACACCTCTTGCGAATATTAAATTATATCAAGAAATGCTTTTCGACAAAGTAAATAAATCAGAAAGCACAGAGCATTTAATAAAAATGAGCAAGCAAGTGGATAAATTGGATTTTCTTCTTCAAAACATGATAAAAATGTCACGATTGGAAACTGGAACAATCAAAATACAGAAATCAAAACAGTTTATAGCAGAAACTCTTGCATTGGCGATTGGAGCAGTTGTTCCAAAAGCAGATAAGAAAAACATTCAGATTCATGTTACATATGATGAAACACTTCAACTTGAGCATGACAAAAAGTGGACAGCAGAAGCTATTTTTAATATTCTTGATAATGCAGTTAAATATACGAGCGTAAATGGCAGTATCAACATAGTCGTAAACAAAGAAACCATTTTCACAAAAATTAGCATTACCGATACGGGAAAAGGGATTCCTTTAGAAAGACAGGGAATGATATTCAACCGTTTTTACCGTGAGCCAGATGTTCATAATACAGAGGGTGTAGGTATTGGATTATATCTGGCACGAGAAATTATCTGTATGCAAAAAGGATATATTGAAGTTGAATCAGAATCAGGAAAAGGAAGTACTTTTCATTTATATTTCCCTAATTAGACCGCATGGAAAAATCACAGTTTTGTGATTTTTTCTTTTTGTGAACAGTTTGTGATTTTTCTATTCTATGATAAAAACAGAAACGGAGGAATGACTATGGAAAATATCATTGTAAAAACAAAGTCTTTAAAAAAGCATTATGAAGTCGGTACTCATACCGTAGTTGCTTTAAACGGAGTGGATTTTGAAGTAAAGGAACGGGAGTTTGTTTCTATTATAGGAAAATCTGGTTGTGGAAAAAGCACTCTTCTTCATATGTTGGGAGGTCTCGATTCTCCTACATCTGGATCAGTAATTGTAGATGGTATAAATCTATCGGAAATGAATCAGGAGCAACTTGCTCTTTTTAGAAGAAGAAAAATAGGTTTTATTTTTCAACAATATAATCTGATTCCAGATTTAAATGTGTATGATAATATATTGTTTCCATTAGAACTTGACGGAGTTAAAGCTGATAAAGAATTTGTACAAGAATTGCTGAAAACACTTCACATTGCAGATAAAACAGAAATGTTTCCCTCTATGCTATCTGGCGGAGAGCAACAGAGGGTTGCTATCGCAAGAGCATTAGCGACTAAACCTGCCATTATCCTTGCAGATGAGCCAACTGGCAATCTTGATACATCTTCCAGCCATGATGTTATAGGACTTTTAAAAATTGTTGCAAGAGAATATCAGCAAACACTAATTGTCATTACACACGATTTGGATATTGCACAAATGGCAGATAGAATAGTTAGATTACAAGATGGAAAATTAGTGGGAGGAAGTGATTCTGATGTTAGCAAACAATAATCGTCAGATAATAAACAAATTAGCTAAAAACACAGTGCGAACAAATAAGCGTCAATTTTCCATTCTATTTGTTACGATTATGTTGTCTGCATTTATGCTTTTTTCTGTTTTTACTGTAGGATTAACTTATTTGGACTTAAGCAGATTACAAAATTCTCGTCTATATGGTTCAGAATGGGACATTGTTATTATGAACGGATTTACGGCAAATCAGAAAGAAACTCTTATCAACAATTCCAAGATTGAAACAGTCGGTGTGCTGTCTTATTGCGGAAATGTAAAAAGCAGTGATATGGATAGTACAGTTAACGCTGCTTTCCTTTGGGGAGATGAAACATATTGGGAAAGTCAAAAAAGCCCCGTAAGAACCGAAATGGACGGACACTATCCACAGAAAGAAAATGAACTGTTAGCTACAGAAGAAGTTCTTGCCGAATGTGGAAAAAGTTCTTTGGAGATTGGCGATAATCTTTCGATAACTTATGAAGATAATACAGGTATTCATACAAAAGTTTTTGTTATCAGCGGAATTTGGAAAGGCTACGGCACAGATAAAGAAAATTTCTATGTTTCGGAAGATTTTTACAAGCAGACAGGTTATGATTTAGAATCAAGTGGAATTTTACAAGCGAAGTTTAAGAGCAATTATGTCACAGAAAAAACAATCGAAAATCTAAAAGATAGCCTCAAACTATCGTCAGCACAGGTTTTTCAAGCTACCGATTATATTGAAAAATCTTTGACAATCTTGCTTGCCGTATTCGGACTTGGTTTTATTATTTGTTTGAGTGCATATTTGCTGATTTACAATATTCTTTATCTATCGGTTTCTGGGAAAATCAGATATTATGGATTGTTGCAAACATTAGGGATGACAAAAAGACAGTTGGTTCAACTTATCAAAAAGCAAATAGCAGTTGTAGGAGTGACAGGGATTATTGCAGGAATAATTCTGGGTGTAACAATTTCCTTGACTCTTATTCCTCATGTAATAAAAGTTCTTGGAATTTCATTAGGAAATACGGGGGTACATTTTTATCCAGAAGTGTTGGTGCTGAGTGCGTTAGTATCAGGAATTGCAGTACTATGCGGTGTTAGAACTCCGATTCATATTGCTACGGATGTAACGCCTGTTGAAGCCACCAAATACAGGGATAACATTGAAATTGCCTATACAAAGAAAATTTACAAGGGCAATTTGTATTGGTACATGGCGATAAATCAGCTTAGAAAAAACAAAAAAAGAACTATTGTTGTTTTTCTATCGCTTGCAACAAGTTTAATTGTATTTTTCTGCTTAACTACACTCATTGATAGTCAGGGCAAACGAACGGTATATCCCAACTATTGGAACGCTGATTTTATTGTATATAATGATACGCAGATAACAGACGATATATCCTCTTTACAAGCTGCTATTGATGATAAATTTGTATCTGATATAGAAGAAACAGAGGCTATAAAAGAGGTTCATGCTGTGAAGGGAGTTCCTGTTACTTTCCCATATTGCAAGAATTCTTTTTCTGATTTTTGGATAAAAAGTTATACGGAATTAAAACCATATTTGTCATACTCCGAAACAGCTTTGGAATATCAACAAAACCCTGAAAAATATTATGGTATGATAAAGGGAATTGACGAATCAGAGTTTGATTATTTGAATGATACACTTGGAAATATTATAGATAAGCAGGATTTTTTGAATGGGAAAACGGCAATTTTGCAATATGCAGGGTTTGAAATACCAGAAAAATGGATAGGCAGTACCATACCGTTTTTCATTGGTACGGAGAGACAGGAAATTGTAATTGGAGCTGTCAATTATGGAGACTATTATGGAGCAACTGCGAATATCGGGGCAAATCTGATTATCAGTGAAAAGTATATGGAAAGTTTAACTGCGAATCCATATATTTTAAGTCTCAATATTAAATACGAACAATCCTACGAAGTGGAAACAGAAAATAAAATAAAAAACATTATTGAATCAAGTTCATACAGTTCAGATTTGATTTGCCTTTCAAAATATGATGATATGAAAATAATTCAGGATTCGCAAAGTGGTATGTATGAAATAGGTACGGCAATTTCTCTTCTTTTGTTGTTGGTGGGTATGTTGAACTATATCAATACAATGGCAAGTAGTATGCAAAATAGAAAGTTGACTTTTTCAATTATGGAAAGCGTAGGTATGTCAAGAAAACAAATAAGAAAATTACTGATTCGGGAAGGAATTTTATATGCAGCCGGTTCGGTTTTTATCACGCTGACAATCGGAATAGGTATTACCTACTTTGTTTTTCAATCTATGAATTACATGAAAATACCTTTCATGCTGCCTATATTTCCATTGATATATGCAATTTTGCTTATAATGATGATATGTATTCTGACACCACTAATTACTTACAAAAAGCTTGTAAGAAATCGTTCTATCGTTGAGCGATTACGGGAATTTGAATAATGGTTTTATAGTTTGGAATCAGAGTTAAATAAAGAAAAGGGAATGTACATTTTTTTCGGTATCTTTTAATAGAGTATGATTATATACGCCGCCGCTATGAGTAAAACCATAACGGCGGTTTTTCAATGCCTATCGGCTATCTCTGTCAATGGATT
>BLMD01000235.1 GCA_011959925.1 Lachnospiraceae bacterium | reverse complement strand
GCGTTTCTTAGACGGTACTTTTATTTTCGCTTTTGGATGAATATTTTGAAATGCTTTTTTACCGACCGTTTTCTTTGTCAGCTGTTTCGTCTTAATCGTGATCGTCTTTAATCTTTTTGCCCCGCCAAACGCGCTTGCCCCGATCTTTTTGACGCTTGCCGGAATCGTAACCTTTTTCAAAGAAGTCGTTTTATAAAATGCTTTTTTGCCGATTTCCGTCACCTTATCACCGATCACAGCTTTCTTTAAACTGCTGCAGCCCGAAAAAGCTTCATCCCCGATCTTTGTTACAGAATCAGCGACCGTCACGCTTGTAAGCTTTTTCTGATTATAAAAAGCTTTTGCTTTGATGGATACCACTTTGCAGTCTATGCCGTTGACTTTTACAGTGTCCGGAACCACACATGTCGTCCCCGTCTTATTTCCCATTCCCTGATACTCGACAGAAACCGACGACGCATTCGATTCCACCACCTGATAGATCCCGTTCGTTCCCGCATCCGTTATGGATGTGCCTACTACAGGCTGCTTCGGGTCCTCGCCTGCGGAACTTTTCTTTTTGAATTTTGCCGTAAGGCTTATCGTCTCATTTACCGTAAATGTATATACTGCCTGGTCAGATACTTTTTTCTCCCCTGCATACCATCCGTCAAACAGATACCCGTCAGCCGGCACAGCCTTTACCGTAACGGCACTGCCTTTGCTTACCTCGCCTCCTCCGGCTGCCATACCGCCTGCCGCAGCATTTACGGAAACAGAAACCTTTTGCTCTTCCTGCTTTGCCGGAATCATAAACGCAGTGATGGAATGCGGAGCCAGAACATAGGAGAGCGCTTCTTTCTCGTTTCTGTTCTTCGTCTTAACAACATCGACCCAATTGGGATTTTCCTTCGTATTCTCATCCTCTACGTCTTCCGACGTCAAATACCAGATGTCGATCTCTTCACCGCTTAAATTTCTGCCGTTCACTTTGATTTCCACCGCCGTACCGTCGTCTTTGCGGTTATTGACTGCCGTAACAAAAATATTTCCTTCATCGTCTTTTGTAGAAATCGCTTTTACTGTCGGCACATCGTAACTGCCGTTCTGCTCAAATGTATAATACGTCTCGTTGCCTGTGATTGTCTGTCCAATCTGCTCCGTCCCGGTCATATGGTTAAAGATCGAAAAAGCTTTTGCCGAAGGAGTAGAAACAAAATCAAATGAACCGTCTTCTCTGTTTTCCAGCGCCTGAATAACGCACTGTGCGCCTGTTCCAAGGTTATCCTGTCCATACGGATAATCCACAAGACAGTGTTTGTTCAGATACGGCGTACCGAAATTGATATAATCGATCATCTCATTCGCAATATAGACCGCATGTCCGATCGCTCGAATAAACCGCGAATTATGCCTGTATATGCCAAATTCCGAAACAACCGGAACTTTTCCTTCTCCCATCAGGCCTACCAGTTCACTGACGCGGCTCATATTATGTTCCAGGGATCTCCCAAGCACTTTCTCATAAAACTGCGGATCGTCTTCCGGAATATTGATATATCCGCCGCCGGTTCCGCTCGTTTCACTGTAGGGATGGATCACGGCGCCGTCGTATTTATTTCCGGCTGCTTTTAATGCCGTGATTGCCGACGCTTTTTCCATACAGGAATATACTTCAACTTCCATTCCAAGTTCCCCGGCAATTTCTTTCAGCGCATCGTAATACGCCGTAAATCCGTCCTGTCTGCTGGTATACGTCACTGTGATCAAGGCGCCGCGCTCCGGAATATTTCCGTGTTCCCCGTCTCCGAATGTAATTTTCCCCGTCTTATATTCAAATTCACAGACATTGGCTGCGCCCTCTCCTGCAAGAGAATCTGTAATACGCCACTCCGTATCATTTACAAACACATGCGCGCTGTTTTCTTTCACTGCTCCGTATCTTGCATACCGGACCTGCCCCGCACTTCCGTCAGAAACTGCGGCAGAATCCATCCAATCCTCTTCCTTTACGGCTCTTTCTTTCGAAAACGTCATGTCGCCTCCGTTTACATAAGCGGCTGCCATTCGGTCATAATTTGAACTTCCGCATCCGGGCATCCAGTAATTCTGTCCCCAAAGTCCCATTTCATTTCCGATTTCAAACCGAACCACGCCGTAAGGCTCTGGGTGTCCGTTTTCTTTCCGCACTTCTGCCCAATCGGTTCCGCCGTTTGGATTTGTCAGTTCTCCGTCTGCCGGCGCATTTAAATATTCAAATAAATCTGCCGCATCCTCCGCGCTTCCCTGGCCCATACCGTAGACCCATACCGCTTCGGAATCCAATTCGTCGTAAATCCAGCTCATTGCCTCATCTACACCGAAATTCGGCTCAATGGGCTCTTTTGTATTACCGTGTATCGTCTTTTTTCTGTCTGCAAACGGACCGATCGCCCGCTTCCAGTCATATAAATTTGCCACCGTACCGCCGGGGTAACGGATGGAGCCAAAGGAAGCTTCCTTCACCAGACGGTCAAACTCCGGTTCTATCGTCTGCGTCTGTGCATTCCAGGAGCCGTATCCGTTGTTATGGTATCTGTGGTTAATTCCAAACATAGCGTCTGATATTTCACGTATCTGCGTATCTGCATCCACTTCGATTGAAATTGTTTTTGAATACTGATACTCCTGTATGGCAAGCGTCAGATTTGTAATATGGCGTTCCAGCCCTTCTGCAGTTAAAACGTTTTGATCCAAATACGCTTCTGCATTGGAAATTTCCTCCGTAAGAGCTTCCTGCGCCTCTTCGGTTCCTCCGTTTAATCCCTCTGCCTTCTCGATCAGCTTCAATAATTCCTCTTTCTGTGTTTCCAGTTCAATTTCAGCGCCAAAAACATCATACAGAGCTTTGACCGTTTCCGCATCTACCGCTTTGTCATAATAACGCACCTCATCCATACTGCCTTTCATTGCGCCGGCTGCCTGAGGATTTTTGTGCGCTCCAATCAAAAGATCCGTCGCTGCGTTGACATACTCTCCTGTCAGTGTGCTTTCTGACGCAAGAGTTCCGTTCACATAAAATTGTGCTTTTTTCGCGGCAGGGCTGCTCGTAAACACAATATGAAGCCACTTTCCAAGCGGTATCGTCTGATTACAAACCACGTCTGCTCCCGTCAGAAATGTTCCGAGTTTTTTTCCGGAATTCAGATATAAAATCGTTCTTCCTGCCGCATTCGTATTGGATACGTCTGCCGTCTGCTGAAACAAATTGATCTTATCTGTGCCGGCTGTAAAAGGACTGGCGTCAAATTTGATCCATGCTGCAATAGAAAACTCCTCGCTTGCCGCATTTAACCCGCGGTTTGCTTCCTGTAAGTTTAATTTCAGATACGAAGCGTCCTGTTTGCTGAAATATACGCTTCCTTCGGATATGCCTCCGTCCGCTTTCAGCGTCACGCCGCTTCCTGTTTTTACCGCGGCAACATCGGATCCGTCCGCCAGATTGGCAAGCTGCTCCTCCTGCGTGCTCCCGTCAAATGTCCAGTATCCCGCCAGACCGTCCGCAACGTTTGCCGCCGCTTTTACCTCCGATACGCCCATAGACGGAAGTAACATACCTGCCGTCATACATCCTGTCAATAACATGGAACACAATTTTTTTCTGATTTTACCCATAGTTTTCCCCCTGATATCATAAATGAGGATGTTTTATCTTCCATTGCCGATTCCCGGACCTTCCGGTACATGACCTTCACCAGGCAGCAAAGAAACATCCTCATTGATAAATGATCGTTTTTTATGCCAATTGGCTTTCCAATACTTTCTTTACTTCTGCGAGTGCCTCGTCAATCCCGGCAGGATTCTTGCCGCCCGCCTGCGCCATATTCGGACGGCCTCCTCCGCCTCCGCCGACTTTTCCTGCGATGCCTTTGATTAAATTCCCCGCATGCGCGCCTTTGTTCATTGCAGAGTCGGTAGCCATCGCAATCAGATTTACTTTTCCGCCGTTTTCGGATGCAAGCACGATCACACCCTCTGAAATCTTTTCTTTCAGCTGATCTCCAAGTTCACGCAGACCGTTCATATCCACGCCGTCCGCTCTTGCCGCAAGAAGCTTCACGCCGCTGACTTCTATCGTCTGATCTGTCACGTCGCCTAATGCTTCTTTTGCCGCTTTGCTCTTCCACGCTTCATTTTCGCTTTGCAGCGCCTTGAGCTCTTCCTGCAGATGCGCGATCTTTACAGAAACTTCCGACGGCTTCGTCTTAAGCAGAGACGCCGCCCGTTCCAATTCCGCTTCGATCCTGTCATAATACGCAAATACTGCGCCGCTTGTAAGCGCTTCGATTCTCCTGACTCCTGCGGCAACGCCGGATTCGCTCACAATCTTAAATGCCGTAATCTCAGCCGTGTTCGCGACATGCGTTCCTCCGCACAATTCCGTTGAAAAATCTCCCATACGTACCACTCGTACCGTTTCCCCGTACTTTTCGCCAAACAGCGCCATGGCTCCCGTCTTTTTCGCTTCTTCAAGCGTCATAATATCCGTTGCCACATCCAGGGCATCCGCGATCTTCTGATTGACGATACGCTCCGTCTGTTCGATCTCTTCTTGTGTCATTGATGAAAAATGCGTAAAATCGAAACGCAGACGGTCTGCATTGACATCGGACCCCGCCTGTTCCACATGGCCGCCCAAAACTTCGCGGAGCGCTTTCTGCAACAGATGCGTTGCGCTGTGATTTTTGCCGATCGCCGTACGCCGCTTTTGATCCACCAAAAGTTCCACCGTATCGCTGCTCTTTACCATGCCTTTGGTCACCGTTCCGATATGTCCGATCTTGCCGCCCAGCATGGAAACCGTATCGCTGACCGCAAATTCAAAGCCGTCGCTGCGAATGATTCCGGTATCTGCATTCTGACCGCCCATCGTTGCATAAAAAGGAGTCTCTTCCACAAAAATCGTTCCGATCTCACCGTCGGATAGCGCTTCCGTGATTTCCGTTTCGGTCGTCAAAACCGTAACTTTGGAAAAACAGGACAGACGATCGTATCCGACAAATTTCGTCGTCACGGACGGATCGATCGATTCGTAAACCGTCACGTCCGCTCCCATATAATTCGTCGCTTTTCTCGCTTTTCTCGCTTTTGTCCGCTGTTCTTCCATTGCCTGCTCAAATCCTGCCGTATCGATCGAACACCCCTGCTCTTCCAGAATTTCCTGCGTCAGATCGATCGGGAATCCATACGTATCATACAGTTTAAAGGCTTCCCTGCCGGAAAGAACAGTTTCGCCTTTACGCGCCAACTCCTTCTGCATATCGGATAAAATAGAAAGCCCCTGATCGATCGTCTTATGGAATTTTTCTTCTTCCTGCGTCAGCACACGGAAAATAAACGCTTTTTTCTCATCCAGCTCCGGATAACCGTCTTTACTCTCTTCGATCACCGTCTCGCTCAGCGCCGCCAAAAACACGCCGTCAATGCCAAGCATCTTTCCATGTCTTGCTGCACGCCGGATCAGCCTGCGCAGAACGTATCCTCTGCCTTCATTGCTTGGCATAATGCCGTCGGAAACCATAAATGTAGCGGATCGGATGTGGTCTGTGATCAGGCGGATCGAAATATCGTCTATGGCATCCGTCTGGTATGTTTTATACGAAAGTTCACAGACTTTATCGCGGATCGCTTTCATCGTATCGATGTCAAATACGGAATCTACGTCCTGCATGACGACGGCAAGACGCTCCAGTCCCATGCCCGTATCGATATTCTTCTGCTCCAGTTCTTCGTATCCGCCCTTGCCGTCACCGTCAAACTGAGTAAAGACATTGTTCCATACTTCCATGAAACGATCGCAGTCGCAGCCCACTTTGCAGTCCGGACTGCCGCAGCCGTAACTTTCGCCTCTGTCATAATAAATCTCGGAACACGGTCCGCAGGGACCTGCGCCATGCTCCCAGAAATTATCGCATTTCCCCGTCTTAGGATCGCGGTAAAACCTTGTAATCCTTTCTGCCGGAATGCCGATCTCGTCCTTCCAGATCCGAAACGCCTCTTCGTCTTCTCCGTAAATGGACGGATACAGTCGGTCTTCTTCCAGTCCCAAGACTTTCGTCAGAAATTCCCACGACCAGGCGATCGCCTCACGTTTAAAGTAATCTCCAAAAGAAAAGTTCCCAAGCATTTCAAAAAAAGTCAGATGCCTCGCCGTCTTGCCTACATTTTCAATGTCTCCGGTACGGATACATTTCTGGCAGGTCGTCACCCGGCGTCTCGGCGGGATCTCCTGTCCGGTAAAATAAGGCTTTAAAGGTGCCATGCCGGCGTTAATCAACAACAGGCTCTTGTCATTGTGCGGCACTAAAGAAAAGCTCTTCATTGCAAGATGCTCTTTGCTCTCGAAAAATTCCAGATACATCCTGCGCAGTTCATTGACTCCAAATTTCTGTTTCACAATGTCTTCCTCCAACCACTTTCATTTATTCTTTTGTCTGCGCATCTTTGCGGTCACGCAGCTTCTTACCTGCAAAAACACCCAACACTGCCAAAATCACATACAAAACCAGCTTCCCCAGATATCCAAGCAAACTTGTTAAAAATGCCATATCCATTCCTCCATTCTTGTCTGAATTCGCAATATTTCTTAAATTATAGAACACTTCGCCTCATTTTTCAACTGAAATGAAAAAGTTCGTTTTAAAAACGAAGCGGAGAGAAAACAGGATTCCTCCATATTTTTCCTTTTCAAATCCACGGTCCGTATGCTAAAATACTCCTGAAATATAACAAACATTCAGGAGGCAGACATGGCAGGTTCAACTTTGGGAACAATATTTAAAATCACTACCTGGGGAGAGTCGCACGGAACAGGAATCGGCGTTGTGATCGACGGCTGTCCGGCGGGTCTTGCATTGGATACAGCGGATATTCAGTCTTATTTAGACCGCAGAAAACCCGGACAGTCCCGTTATACGACGCAGCGGAACGAAGAAGATACCGTAGAAATTTTATCCGGCGTATTTGAAGGAAAAACGACTGGGACACCAATCTCTATGGTTGTATATAATAAGGATCAAAGGTCAAGGGATTACGGCGATATAGCCTCCTATTACCGACCGGGACACGCGGATTTCACGTTTGACGCCAAGTACGGATTTCGGGATTACCGGGGCGGCGGGCGTTCTTCCGGAAGAGAGACGATCGGACGCGTAGCGGCGGGAGCCGTTGCTGCAAAACTGCTGCGTTCGCTCGGTATTTCATTTCTTACATATGCCAAATCCGTCGGACCCGTGGAAATCTCTTCCTTTGATCCGGACGAGATCCCCAAAAATCCGCTCTATATGCCGGACGCAGCCGCTGCCCAAAAAGCCCAGGCCCATCTCGAAGACTGCATGAAAAACCACAATTCCGCCGGCGGCGTGATCGAATGCAGGATCAACGGCATTCCCGCCGGAATCGGCGATCCCGTATTTGAAAAACTGGACGCCAATCTCGCCAAAGCAATTCTTTCCGTCGGTGCGGTCAAAGGATTTGAGATCGGCGACGGATTTTGGGCATCCCAAACAGACGGAAACACAAATAACGACAGCTTTTATATGACAAAACAGGCATCCGTCGGCAAACAAACGAACCATTCCGGCGGCACGCTCGGCGGCATCAGCGACGGCGATACCATCCTCTTGCGGGCAGCAGTTAAACCAACCCCGTCGATTTCCTCACCTCAGAAAACCGTCAATAAAGCCGGCGAAAACATTGACATTTCCATCTGCGGCAGGCACGATCCGGTAATCGTCCCGCGCGCCGTTGTCGTTGTGGAAGCCATGGCGGCTCTTACTGTCTGCGACGCCATGCTTTTAAATATGACGGCAAGGATCGATTCGGTGATGGATTTTTATACGTCAGGAAAAGATAAAGCAGCATCAGGGAATACCGATATTTAAACCTTGTTCTCCAAAATAAAAATGGGGTTGTCCGAAAATGATATGAAAGTATTGTTCATGAAAAAAGCATTTGGACGTTTTCTCCTTCCAAATGCTTTCATAAACAATATTGATCAAATTTTGTACTTTACGTACTGCTCCATAACAGAAAATTCTTTATAGATTCCAACCGATCTCTTCGTCTGACTAAGCCCGACCGTACGAATCAGAAAAATCCGGTTTTAATCTTCTTTCAGTTTATGGATATAAATACAATTCGGTTTATCTATCTTTAACGGCTTTCCGTCCATCAGTGCATACTTCTTTTCATAGTCCATACGAAACGTACAGATTTCGTTGGATTCATGGTTTAAACTGATGAAATGTCTATTTCCCGGAAAAATTGCCAGCGCTTTCGGAAAATCGCCGCTGATCGGAATAATATTGACAAGGCTTAATTTTCCCGATTCCGCATCGCGCTCAAAAATCGCCATTTCCGTCGTACCGGCATTGGCGCAGAAGAGGTATTTCCCGTCCAGTGAAAATTCCATGTTCTGTGCGCTGCAATGATCGTGTTTTACTTTCTGTGTCGAAACCTTCTGGATGCGCTCAAATTCCGCGCCGTTTTTATCGACATAGTAATCATACACATCCACCGTATTTTCCAGCTCATTTAAAATATAGGCATTTTTCCCGTCTTTACTGAACCGGATCATTTTCGGCGCCGAATCCAGATCGCTGTGCACGATATCCGCCAGTTTCAGCCTGCCGTTATTATAATCGATTTTATATACTTTGACGTGGTCAAGCCCTCCGTCTACCGCGCAGAGATACTGCTGATCCGGCGTGACCTTGACGCAGTTGATATGCGGCCTGGAACTTCTGTCCGCCGCATTCCTGCCGACTCCTTTATGAAACACGCCGTCTGCGATCTCGCCGATGGAACCGTCTTCATTCAGATGCAGCATGGAGACTCTCCCGTCATGATATCCGCCAACAAAGACATATTGATTGGAATCGTCCACATCCAGATAGCAGCCCCGCATACCGCCGATCCACTGTTCATTCATCGTTTCCAGATCGCCGTCAGGAAGGATCCGAAATGCCCGGACGCCGTCGTCCGTGATCGAGTATAAAAATTCTTTGTTATGGGAAACAAGCAGATCGGAAGGATTTGTTATGTCCACTACCTTGCGCTCTGTCATTTTTCCCTGTTCCACATCCAGGTCATAAATATGAATCCCGATACTGTGCTCATACGTGTAGGTTCCTACATATGCAACATACTTTTCCTGCTTCATAGCTTTCCATCCTCTTCCTTTCTCCGTAAAATGTCAAAACGTTTCAGCGGCATGCCAAGATCTACAAATAATTTCTGCTGCGGATGCGGCGCCGATTCCATATCGTTTCCCTCTTCATCCAAAATACGTCGGACAGTTGCCGTTATATTATTCCCGTCCGGCTTCATCACTTCGATTTCTTCGCCGACAGAAAATTTATTGCGCTGGCGGATCACAGCCATTCCCCGTTCATCAAAGTCATCTGCCATTCCAAGATACGTATACTCCTTCAGATACGTATTGGAATCATAAATCTGAGATTCCTCCGACGGTTTTCCAAAGAAAAACCCCGTCGTAAACTGACGGTACGTGCAGTTGGAAATCTGGCTGATATACCAGGGCAGATTCTGTTTGTAAAGCTCTGGCGACTCCATATAATCATCTATCGCTTTTCGATACGTCCGCGCCACCGTCGCTACATAGAGCGCCGTTTTCATCCTTCCCTCGATCTTAAAGCTGTCAATTCCGGCGTCAAACAATTCCGGAATATACTCGATCATGCACAGATCCTTGGAATTAAAAATAAACGTTCCCCGTTCATTTTCATAGACAGGCATGTATTCGGAGGGCCTTTTCTCCTCAACTACCGAATACTTCCATCTGCAGGGATGCGTACAGGCTCCCTGATTGGCATCCCGCCCCGTCAGGTAATTGCTCAGAAGGCATCTGCCGGAATAAGAAATACACATCGCCCCATGGATAAAAGTCTCAATTTCCAAGTCTTTCGGGATACGTCTGCGGATTTCTTTGATCTCGGCTAAAGACAGTTCCCTGGCGGATACGACGCGCCTGGCTCCCTGTTTCTGCCAGAACAGATATGTGCCGTAATTTGTATTATTTGCCTGTGTACTGATATGAAGTTCCGTTTCCGGACAGACGTTTTTTGCAATGTCAAAAATACCCGGATCGGAAATGATCAGGGCATCCGGTCCTATTTCCTTTAGCGCCAGAAAATACGCTTCTGCATCTTTTAAATCTTCGTTATGGGCGAGAATATTTGCCGTCACATAGACTTTTGCCCCATGGGCATGGGCAAACGCAATCCCCTCCGCCATCTCTTCCATTGAAAAGTTCTTTGCTTTGGCGCGGAGACTAAACGCTTCTCCCCCAATATATACGGCATCGGCTCCAAATATCACCGCGATTTTCAATACTTCCAAACTGCCTGCCGGTATCAAAAGCTCCGGACGTTTCATCTGTCTGCCCTCTCTGTCTTATTTTTTTACACTGACGGTCAGCCCGTCTCCGATCGGAATAACCGTACTGACCAACGCTTCCTGATGCGTGACCTCATACAGATATTCCCGCATCCGTTTGTGTATCGTGCGGTTTCGCCTTGTCACGGCAAATCTGGACTCGATCACATCGCCGTCCTGCAGCACATTATCCGAAACCAGAATACCGCCTTCTTTTAACAGACGCAGAAGTTCCGGCAAAAAATAAATATACTGCCCCTTTGCCGCATCCATAAAAATCAGATCAAACGTTTCTTTTAAGGAAGGAAGGATTGTCTGCGCATCGCCTTCGATCAGCGTAATCTGCGCTTCCCGTCCCGCTTCTTTTATATTTTCTCTGGCAATCGGTATTCGTTTTTCATAATTCTCAATCGTAATAATTTCACTGCAGACCGGATTATATTCTGCCATAAACAGAGCGGAAAAGCCGATTGCCGTTCCGACTTCTAAAATCCGCCGCGGCTTTTTTATGGCCAGAAGCGTTTTTATAAATTGCTGCGTTTCTTTGCGGATAACGGGTACGTCAAATTCTGCCGCATACTGTTCGATACGGTTTAAAAATGCCGTATTGCCGGTATCAAGTGAATTGATATACGTCGCCAGACGTTCTTCTAGGATCATATCAGCCGTCCTGTTCCTGCAGCTCTGTCGACTCCGCTTCCTCGGCAGACATAATCTGCATCATCTCATACGCTGTCATTGACGTGGAAAGCGTATAGGTTCCTTCTTTGATCTTGCCGGCATACGCGGAGAGTTTCAACTGCAGTACAAACAGCCCCGCATCACGAATCAATCCTTTTTTTTCCAGAAGTTCGCCAAGTTCTTTATCTTTTGTTCCGGAGGAAACCGAAACCACCTTATCCTGCCCTTCCTCCGGCAGATCCACGGCCGGTTCCGTAAACACACGGTAACCGAAACCATACGATGCCTTTCCGCCCTGATAAAGCGCTGCTGCCAGCAAAATCAAAACCAGAATCGAAAAGCTGATACTTACTATTTTCATCACTACTTTTCTGGCGCTCATCTTTTCCTCCGTATTCCATAAACCAATCCCTGCAAGTTTCCTCACAAAGCGTCCCGCCGCAGCGTGCTATAGCCGCCGGTCTACCGGCAGCCCGGCCGATTATGTTCCAAAATCCGCCCCGAAATCCAACTGCTCCAATAACTGCCAGTTTACCTGACGAAGAATCCGGCAGCACGCATTTTCCGCCGTCAAATATTCCCATATCACGGGATTGCTGCCAATCTCCATATATTCCTGCTGCAGCCTGTCTATTTCGTCAAAAAGATCTGCGCCGCTCTCCTGCAGCTCAAATTTATGTCTGCAAAAGTCGTCGGCACTCTGTTTTAAAACGGGATATTTTTCAATCGCCTGCTTTGCGTTCTGATACCTGCCGTATTCTTCACACGCTTGGATTGCTGCGATCAACTCCCGGATTTTCTCCTGAACCTGACTCAATCTGCTATACCTCCATAATGATCGGTATGATCATCGGTTTTCTCTTCGTCTCTTTCCAGACAAATTCCCCCAGGGAATCTTTGATATCTGTTTTAATCCTGCCCCAGTCTGTAATATTTTTTTCCATAATCTGTTCCATTGTACCGTCAAGCACCTGTTTTGCTTCGTCCATCAGGCTCTCCGAACCTCTGACATAGACAAACCCTCTGGATACGATATCCGGTCCGGCAATCACCTGTCCGGAACCTGCCTGCAGCGTCAGTACGACGATAATAATTCCTTCCTCTGCCAGATGCTGCCTGTCCCGCAGTACAATATTGCCCACGTCGCCGACGCCGAGACCGTCTACCATGACATTGCCCACATGGACATGACCGGTAATATTTGCAGACTCTTCATCTAATTCTAACACATCCCCGGAAGAAAGGATAAAAATATTTTCTTTTTCGTATCCCAATTCCTCCGCCACTTTTTTCTGCGCCATCAAATGCCGGTATTCACCGTGTACCGGTATCGCATATTTCGGACGGACGAGCGAATAGATCAGCTTGATATCCTCCTGACAAGCATGTCCGGATACGTGCGCGTCCTGAAATATCACGTCGGCGCCTTTCATAAACAGTTCGTTGATCACGTTGGAAACCGCCTTTTCATTTCCCGGTATCGGATTCGAACTGAATATAATCGTATCTTTCGGTTTGATCGTGATCTTCTTATGCATGCCGGATGCCATACGGGATAGCGCAGCCATGGACTCTCCCTGGCTTCCCGTTGTGATCAGTACGGTCTGCTCATCCGGATAATTTTTCAAATGTTCCACGTCGATTAACGTATTGTCCGGAATATCCAGATATCCCAGTTCCGTCGCCGTAGAAATGATATTGACCATACTCCGACCTTCCACAACGACTTTTCTGCCGTATTTGCAGGCAGAATTGATGATCTGCTGCACGCGGTCCACATTGGATGCAAATGTAGCAATAATAATCCTGGAATTTTTGTGCTCCGAAAAAATATTGTCAAACGTCCTTCCGACGGTTCTCTCCGACATCGTAAATCCCGGCCGTTCCGCATTTGTGCTGTCGCACATCAGTGCCAGCACGCCTTTCTTCCCGATTTCTCCCAATCTGGCAAGATCGATCGCGTCACCGAATACCGGCGTATAATCCACTTTAAAATCGCCCGTATGCACGACAATACCTGCCGGGGAATAAATGGCAAGCGCCGCCGCATCCTGAATACTGTGGTTGGTCTTGATAAATTCCACCCTGAAATTGCCCAAATTAATATGCTGACCGTATTTTACCACTTTTCGTTTGACTTTCGTCAGCATATTATGCTCTTTTAATTTATGGTCTATAATGCCGATCGTCAGCTTTGTCGCATAAATCGGCACATTGATCTCTTTTAATACATAGGGGATCGCCCCGATATGGTCTTCATGTCCGTGCGTAATAAAAAATCCTTTTACTTTCTCGATATTCTCTTTCAGATACGTAATATCGGGAATTACCAGATCGATGCCCAGCATATCGTCTTCCGGAAACGACAATCCGCAGTCTACTACGATAATGTTGTCTTCGTATTCAAACGCAGTAATATTCATTCCGATCTGCTCAAGCCCTCCCAACGGAATGATCTTTAATTTTCCATGTTCTGTTGTTTTCTGTTTCAAAAATAACCTCCGTTCCAGAATATGCCAAACGAATACTTCCCACAGATATACCGCAAAAAACGGATACATCAGCGGAAACTTTCCCTAAGGCATACCCTATCGTCCTCTCTTCTTACATAAAATTTTAATCTGACCGCTGATACGGCATACCGAAATTTCCTCGGCAAACCGTTTCGCTGTCACAAATAAAAACTTAGTATTCTAAGTCAACATCTTCCATCAATTCCGCAAAGACTTTGCCAATGGCTTCCAGTTCGGCGTCCTCGTCCACCATTTCATACACGGTCTCGCCCTGCCCGAAAGATGTTTCCCTTAAAATATAAGCCTCCGAATCACCGTCTTCTTCTTCGGTGACCAGTATATAATTCTGATTATTGATCTGTGTCTGCTCCAGGCAGAAAAACTCCGTTTCCTCCTGCGTATCAGGATCCGTAAATGTGATCTTCTCCATATCCTGCTGCCCGTTCCTTCTTTCTGTTTCTAAAATCCAGATATCCCTGCAAAATCAACACTGCAGCGATCTGGTCCACATACTGTTTCCGGTTTTCCCTTCGGACACCGCTTTCGATTAAGACGCGTTCTGCCGCAGCTGTAGTCAGCCGTTCATCCCACAATTCTATCGTAATACCGTCCAGCCGGCTCCTGCGTTCTAACAATGCCTGAAATTCCCTCGTCTTTCCGCACCGTTCCCCTTCTGTATTGTTCATATTCTTCGGGTACCCTAAAATAATTTTATCTACACCATAAGAAGAGGCAAGCTCTTCGATCCTTGCCAATGTCTGACGCAGTTTATCCGGGGACTTTCTCTGGATCGTCTCAACTTTCTGCGCAATCAGTCCAGATTCGTCGCTGACTGCCACGCCAACCGTATGTTCGCCGAAATCCAGCCCCAATATCCGCATAAAATGCCTCCCTGTTATTTGATCAGCTTCGTCTTGATATACTCCTGCAAAACCTCTTCTACGATTTCATCCCGTTCTACTTTCATGATCAGACTTCTTGCATTATTATGGCTGGTGATATACGTCGGATCACCGGACATAATATATCCAACAATCTGATTGACTGGATTATAGCCTTTTTCCGTCAGCGCTTCATAGACAATGGCAAGCACGTCCTTTACCTGCATCTCCAGTTCTTTCTCTACTTTAAAAAATTGTGTGTTGTTTAAATTCTGCATAATTCCACGCCCTTATATTCTGCTCTTTTGTTTTCATGCACGCAAAAGCATTGCTGGTACTATTGTAATATATTATGTCCTAAAATTCAACCATAAGATACGCTGTGTCGTCCAGACGCCCCAAAACCCTGCCTTTCACAAACGAATTGGACAAATCCCGGTCCGTTTCCAATGCGATTTTTACATATTCTTTCGTATATCCAGCAAAATAACGCCTGCCTTCCGATTCAAACGGCTCTTCCATCAAAACCTCCACGTCCCTGCCGATATAATAACTTCGAAATTCCTCCGACATTTGATCTGCCAGCGCGATCAGCCGCTCGCTTCGGATAGTTTTGATCTGTTCGGGTATCTGATTTGGCATTGCCGCGGCTTTTGTCCCTTCCCGAACGGAAAATTTAAATATATGCATTTCATAAAAATGAATCTGTCTGACAAAACGCTCCGTCGCCGCAAATTCCTCTTCCGTCTCGCCCGGAAATCCGGCGATCACATCGGTCGTAATTGCCGGATGCTCAAAATACTTCCGCAGCAGGCCGCAGCTCTTTTGATACATGTCCGTATCGTATTTCCGGTTCATCCGCCGTAATGTAGCGTCGCAGCCGCTCTGCAGCGACAGGTGAAAATGCGGGCAGACCTTTTCTGTTTCGGACAAAAACTTTACAAAATCCTCCGTTATGATTCTTGGTTCCAAAGAGCCGAGACGAATCCTGCGGATTCCCTCCACCGCAGAAAGATCTTCCAAAAGCTTCGGCAGTCTCTCCCCCGTATCCGTTCCAAACGAGCTTAAATGAATTCCAGTCAATACGATTTCCTGATAACCGTTCTCTGCCAGAGCACGCACTTCCTGCAGCACATCTTCCGCTTTCCGGCTCCGCACCCTCCCCCTTGCATAAGGGATGATACAATAACTGCAGAACTGATTGCATCCGTCCTGTACTTTGATAAACGCCCGGGTATGCTCCGCCGTCTTTGTCATATGCAGCGTTTCATACGGCTGTCTGCCGTTGATTCCGGTCAGAGAATTTCTTTTCGTCCGGTCTCTCTCGTAGTCCGCAATCGCTTCCGCCAGCCTGTGTTTTTGATTGTTTCCGACGATAAGGTCAACCGCCGGATCCGTCTGTGCTTCTTTCGTCTTCGTCTGTACATAACAGCCTGCCGCAACCACTATACTGTCCGGATTTCTCTTTTTGGCACGATGCAGCATCTGCCTGGACTTTCTGTCCGCCATGTTCGTCACGGAACAGGTATTTACCACATAGACGTCCGCCTTTTGTGAAAAATCCACGATCTCATATCCGGCTTCCTCTAAGATCTGCCGCATGGCTTCTGTTTCATAGGCGTTTACCTTACATCCAAGATTATGCAGCGCTGCCTTTTTATTATTTTTTTTCCTCACTTTAGCCTCCAGATTTGCGCGAAATGGGATTGACTTTTCCTGTTAAAAGAATTACTATATAAATAATTGAAAATACTGATTAGGAGGGTGCATTCATGAAAACAGTTCAGATTTCTTTAAATTCTATTGACAAAGTGAAAGCTTTTGTCAATACCGTTACCCAGTTTGATTATGATTTTGATTTAATCTCCGGAAGATATACGATTGACGCAAAATCGATCATGGGAATTTTCAGTCTGGATTTATCCAAACCGATCGATCTGGCGATCCATGTAGAAAGCGACGAAGCTGATATTTTAGAGGCTCTTGCTCCGTATCTTGTCACAGAGTCATAATACAAAAACCCGATAAGAGGATGGATTCCATCCTCTTATTTTTTATTTTATTTCAATCACTTCGGTCGTCTCAAGCGCCGTTTTCATCCGTTCTTCGATTCCTTCCTCCAGTTTTCGCTCGGAACGCTCAATCGTCTTTAATACCGGTTTGGTCACCGGATGCTTTGCCACAAAAATCGTACAGCAGTCTTCGTATGGAAGAATACTGGTTTCATATGCATCGATCTTCTCCGAAACGGCAATGATCTCATTTTTATCAAAGCCGATCAGAGGACGGTACACCGGCATATCACATACGGCATTCGTCACTGCCAGCGACTGCATCGTCTGGCTTGCCACCTGCCCGATGCTCTCTCCCGTTACAAGACCAAGGCATCCGTTTGCGCGGGCAAAGTGCTCCGCAATCCGCATCATATACCGGCGCATGATAATCGTCAGCTCTTCGTGCGGACACTTCTCATAAATAAACAGCTGAATATCCGTAAAATTCACGACATGCAGACGGATCGGCCCGGAATATTTTGACAAGATCTTTGCGAGATCCACAACTTTTTGTTTTGCACGCTCACTGGTATACGGCGGCGCGTGAAAATAAACCGCGTCCAAGGCAACGCCGCGCTTTGCCGTCATATAACCGGCTGCCGGACTGTCGATTCCGCCGGACAACAGCAGCATTGCCTTTCCGTTTGTTCCCACCGGCATACCGCCCGGCCCTTTGATCTCCATAGAATACAAATTGATCTCCTCGCGGATCTCCACACATAAAAGCACGTCCGGATTGTGGACATCCACTGAAATCTCCGGAAACGCTTCTAATATTTTCTCTCCCAGCGCCGCGTTTAATTCCATAGAATCCATCGGATAATTTTTTCTTGCCCTTCTTGCATGGACTTTAAACGTCAGATGTTTATCCGGATAGACTTTGTCCATATATGCAATCACATCTTCTGCCAGACGTTCAAACCCTTCGTCTTTTAACAGGACGACCGGACAGATCCCCACGATGCCGAACACATGGGACAGCGCCTGCATGACCTCGTCATAATCGTATTCGCCCGCAGCATCCACATAAATTCTTCCCTGCAGGCGGCGTACATGAAATTCTCCTTCCGCCTCCTTTAGGGCATACCGGATCTGGCAAACCAGCGCTTCTTCAAATAAATACCGGTTTTTTCCTTTAATGGCGATTTCGCCGTACTTGATTAAAAAAGATTTGTACATGGTTCCTCCGTTCTCTATCTTCTGGTAAATTTTCTCCGAAACGGAATCGTCTCATTCAGGCATTCCAGCGTATAATCGATTTCTTCCTTTGTCGTCGCTTCACAAAAACTAAACCGAACCGTAGTATCCGCCTGGCTTCTGTTCAAGCCGATTGCCTGCAGCGTGCGGCTGACCGATCTCTTGTGGGAAGAACAGGCGCTGCCTGCCGATATATAAATTCCTTTCTCTTCCAGAGAATGCAAAAGCACTTCGCTTTTGACATCTTCCACACTGACGCTGACAATATGCGGCGCGGCAGCCCTGCCCAGCGCCCCGTTGACAGACACGCCGGAAATCCCGGTGACTTCCTGTATAAAATAATCCCGCAACCGGTACATACGGTCGGCGTTTTCTTCCAGCTGTTCATAACATTCCGCCGCCGCTACCGAAAGACCTGCAATCGCCGGAACATTTTCCGTCCCTGAACGCATTCCTTTTTGCTGTCCGCCGCCGAATACGATCGGCCGAATTTTTGTTTTCTCCCGGATATACAAAAAACCGCTGCCTTTCGGCCCGTGGATTTTATGCCCGCTGACGGACACCAAATCTACATCCGTTTTTTTCGGACATACCGCTAATTTGCCGTAAGACTGAATGGCATCCGTATGAATCAACGCCTGCGGCGCCTTCTTCCGGATCCGTTTTGCCGCCTGTTCGATCGGCTCGATCGTTCCGATCTCATTATTGACCTGCATCATCGAAACTAAAATCGTCTCTTCATCCAACGCTTCTTCCAATGCGTCCAGAGAAATCACGCCCTTGGCATCTACCGGAAGAGCAGTGATGCGGTATCCGGACTCTTCCAGGTATTTCACCGTCTGCCAGACGGACGGATGCTCGATTGCCGTTGTAATCACATGGTTTCCCGCCCGCTTGTTTGCTTCTGCGGCTCCAAGGATCGCCAGATTGTTCGATTCCGTGCCGCCCGACGTAAATACGATCTCTTTTTCCTCTGCTTTTAATGTTTTAGCGATCGTCTGTCTGGCTTCTTTGATATATATTTCCGCCTGTTCTCCCATCCGGTGCAGAGAAGACGGATTTCCGTAATCTTCTTCCAGCAGACGTACCATTTGGTCAACGGCCCGCCTGCTGCATCTTGTCGTTGCAGAATTATCCAGATATACTTTCATACCTACCCCTGTTCTTTTCTGATCTCCGATTCCAGCATCAGCATTGCCATCACGGCAATACCCGCCGTATCTGTCCGTAAAATCCGTCTGCCCAGCGACACCACCTGCATCCCATTCCGTACCAGCGCAATTTCTTCTTCTGCAAATCCGCCCTCCGGCCCGATCAGAACACTGACGGAATCTCCCTGCTTTATGGAAGCAGCCGCTTCTTTTAAGCTTTTCATACCCGTTTCATTTTCATACGGAACCAGGCATACGTCGCAGGATGCCGCATATTCTACCGCGCCGCGGTAATTCATCACAGGATGAATATTGGGAATCACGCTCCGCTTCGACTGCTTGGCAGCCGCTTCCGCAAGCTTCTGCCAGCGGCTCACGCGCGCCGCCTCTTTTTTGGCATCCAGTTTTACGACGCAGTATTTCATCGCTACCGGTATAATTTCATATACGCCCAGCTCCACCGCCTTTTCGATCACGGTTTCCATCCGGTCTCCTTTCGGGATTCCCTGAAACAGATAGATTTTTTCCGAAAGCTCCGTAGAAGGCGCTTCCTCGTTCAAAATATCCGCCTGCACAAATGTATCCGCCACCTCGGATACCACGCAGAATAAGTCTCTCCCTTCCCGGCTGCTGATACGGATTTTTTCTCCCGGCTTCATCCGGAGCACATGTTTGATATGATTGACGTCGGAACCTGTGATCGTAACAAATTCTCTCCCGATCTGTTCCTCTTCTACAAAAAACTGATACATAGCCCGCCCTTTCCGTTACTCCTTTATGGCTGTAATATTGACCCATTCGCCGTCGTGATTGATCTCCAACACTCTCATGCCGTTGGATTCTATGGCATCTTTCACTTCTGCCTCTTTAAAATCAATGATCCCCGACGTAATGAAAATCCCGCCCTGTTTCAATCTTGCCGGGACGACGGAAGCCATCGGAATGATCACGTCCGCCAGAATATTTGCAACCGCAATATCATAACATTCCTCTCCGACCGTCTCCTGCAGCTTTGTATCGTTGATCAGATTTCCCACATAAAACCTGCCGTCCTCTGCTTTTAAGCGGTTGGTCTCCATATTTTCTGTTACGGAAACGAGACAGTTTTCATCCAGATCCGTTCCGGTGACGTTCGACGCCCCCAGCTTTAGGGCCGCAATGGATAAAATGCCGCTTCCAAATCCGATATCCAGCACGTTTGCCCCGGGATTCTTCCGGATATATTTGATCAGCTGACGGATACAAAGCTGCGTCGTCTCGTGTTTTCCGGTTCCAAAAGAAATCCCGGGATCGATCTCGATCAAAAGCTTGTCTTTGTCCTCTTCTTTTAACGTTTCCCAGGTGGGTTTAATCAGAATATCTTCAATCGAAAACGAATGAAAATATTCTTTCCAGTTATTCATCCAGTCCAGATCCTGCGTATCGCAGGACGTAATATGTCCCGTTCCCACATCGATCCACTGACGCTGTTCTTCGATTCCTTCTGCCACCCGCTGCAGCAGAGCGGAATGTTCTTTCCCGTCTTCCAGATAAAAACTGACATAACTGATCCCTTCATCCGGCGGCAGCTCGGGCAGAAAATCAATAAACATATCCGACTGCTCCTCTTTGGTCAACGGCACGTTATTTTCAATTTCCACTCCTTCGATGCCAAGTTCAGACAACATGGCGCTGATAAAATCTTCCGCTTTTGTTGTCGTCTGAATCGTAAATTTATTCCACTTCATGCCATGCGCCTCCATTCAAAAAATAACCGCTGCACGCATTGTGCAACGGCACTGTTTTACTTTATCTGCTGTTAGTCCTGAAAAATACGGCTTTTTACGCTTCCCAGGCTTTCTTTTAAGGTTTCATACTCTTCATTGATCCGCTGAAGAACTTCCGTATCTCCGGCTCCGTTATCCGGATGAAAAATCTTGATCAGATCTTTATAGCGTTTCTTTAACGCGCGCGTATTCTTTACACCGCTGAAAAACAGGGAGACCGACATATTGCGGAAGATAAATTCACTTGTTTCTTCGTCTTCTCCGCCCGAATGGAATCTCTCTAACTGCTCCCGTTCGGCAGCCAGTCTTCTCCATCCTTCCTCCAGCATCTTCCATTCCATATCAAAGATACGCTTTTCTTTTTCCATGCGTTTCTCTTCAAATGCCTTGGCTCTTAAAAATTCCTGTCTTTCATACTCCAACTGCTGCTGCTGACGCTTAAGCCTTGCTCTCTCGTCAGAATATGTCCTCTCTTCCGATCTTCGATCTGTTGTTCTGGGGAAACGCCAGTCTGAAATGTAACTTACAACGTCCTCTGTCATTGCATATGCCCGATCCATACTTTGCTTCCTTTCCTGCAATCTCCAACAAGATATGGCGTTTCAACCGTCACCATTTGCATTTTAGCATACAACATCTAGGGAAAGGCAACAATAGGAAAATGGTACTACATGTCCTCTATAAATCTTCGAATTGCTCTTTGATCTTTTCTTTAAAGCTCTTTTTTCTTGGTTTTTCCGGCGCTTTGCCGTTCGTATGCAGAGAATTTCCTGTTTCCGCATCGAATTTACGCAAAGCTTCTTTGGCCGCTTCATTTAATTTAGTAGGAACCTGAACGACTAACGTTACGTAATGGTCGCCCCGTACCGCCTTATTTCGAAGCGAAGGCACGCCTTTGCCTTTCAGGCGTATTCTGGTATCCGTCTGCGTTCCCGCTTTGACATCGTAAAGCACGTCGCCGTCTACCGTAGAGATGCGGACTTCTCCGCCCAGCGCCGCCTGCGCATAAGAAATCGGCGCAGTCGAATAAATATTCATATCCTGTCTCTGGAAAATCGGATGTCTGGACACGAGAACTTCTACCAAAAGATCGCCCCTCGGACCGCCGTTTCTGCCCGGCTCGCCCTTATCCCGGATCCTGACGCTCTGCCCGTTGTCAATGCCTGCGGGTATCGTAACTTTGATTCTTTTTTTGGATGCGATATATCCGCTTCCCCGGCAGTCGGAACATTTCTCTTTGACGACTTTGCCGGAGCCGCCGCATTCCGGACACGTCTGCACATTCTGTACCATGCCGAATAAAGACTGCTGGCTGTACATCACCTTGCCTTTACCGCCGCATTTCGGACACGTCTCCGGAGTTGTCCCCGGTTTTGCTCCCGTACCGTGACAGGTACCGCACTCGTCTTTCAATACGATCTCCAGCTCTTTTTCCAATCCGGTAATCGATTCTTCAAACGTAATCCTTACGCTTGCCCGTAAATTTGCACCCTTTCTCGGTCCATGATCCGCACTTCGTCTTCCTCCGCCGAAAAAATCGCCGAAGATATCGCCGAAAATATCGCTCATATCCATGCCGGAAAAGTCAAATCCACCTCCGCCTCCGCCTCCGTCAAACGCCGCATGGCCAAACTGGTCATACTGCCTTCTTTTCTCGGCGTCGCTCAATACGGCATAGGCTTCCTGCACTTCTTTAAACTTCTGCTCCGCCTCTTGATCGCCCGGATTCATATCCGGATGATATTTTTTGGCAAGCTGACGGAACGCTTTTTTTAAAGCGGCGTCATCCGCGTGTTTGTCAACGCCCAACACCTCATAATAATCTCTTTTTTCTGCCATAATCCATTCCCTCTTATCATGATGATCCGGTTACAAGGCATGGTTCAAACACACTCCGGCGTGTATACTGCTTTGGAGTGTGTCTGAACCATGGTATCTTTATCTTTAAATGATTTAAACTTCTTTAAAATCTGCGTCCACTACGTCGTCTTCCGGCGCGCTCTGGGAAGATGCGCCCATATCCGGATTTGCACCCGCTGCCTGCTGCGCTGCCTGTGACTGCTCATACATCTTGGCAAATACTTTCTGCGCGCTCTGCGTCAGCTTCTCCTGCGCCGCCTTTAATTCTCCGACCTTATCCTCCGTCATTTCTTCCGCATTCGGGTTTGACTCCAAGATTGCTTTGACTGCGTTCAGATCGGCTTCTACTTCGGATTTATCCGCAGCGTCTAATGATGCGCCGACTTCCTCCAATGCCTTTTCTGTCTGGAATACGAAAGAATCCGCATCGTTTCTGGCATCGATCGCTTCTTTGCGCTTCTTATCCTGCGCTTCAAACTCTTTCGCCTCTTTTACGGCCTTTTCGATATCGGAATCGGACATATTGGAACCTGCCGTAATCGTAATGTGCTGTTCTTTTCCGGTCCCCAGATCTTTTGCCGAAACATTAACGATACCGTTGGCATCGATATCAAATGTAACTTCAATCTGCGGAACGCCGCGGCGTGCCGGCGGAATTCCGTCTAAACGGAACTGGCCCAGAGATTTGTTATCCCTTGCAAACTGTCTCTCGCCCTGTACGACGTTGATATCAACGGCCGTCTGATTATCTGCAGCGGTGGAGAATACCTGGCTCTTTTTGGTAGGAATCGTCGTATTCCGTTCGATCAGCCTGGTTGCTACGCCTCCCATCGTCTCGATCGACAGTGACAGCGGCGTAACGTCCAAAAGAAGGATATCGCCTGCGCCTGCGTCTCCCGCCAGCTTTCCTCCCTGTACGGAAGCGCCGATTGCTACGCATTCGTCCGGATTTAAGGATTTGCTCGGCTCTTTGCCGGTAAGCTGTTTTACTTTATCCTGAACTGCCGGAATACGGGTAGAACCGCCGACTAACAGTACCTGGCCCAGATCTGCGTTGGTCAGTCCCGCATCCTTCATTGCATTCTGTACCGGAACCGCCGTTCTTTCAACCAGATCGTGTGTCAGCTCATCAAATTTTGCCCTTGTCAGGTTCATGTCGAAGTGTTTCGGTCCTTCCGCGGTTGCCGTAATAAACGGCAGGTTGATGTTTGTCGTTGTTGCGGAAGAAAGCTCTTTTTTCGCTTTTTCGGCAGCTTCTTTTAATCTCTGCAGCGCCATTTTATCCGCGGATAAGTCTACGCCTTCCGCCTTCTTAAATTCGTCGATCATCCACTTTGTCACTCTGTTGTCAAAGTCGTCGCCGCCCAGGCGAGTATCGCCGTTCGTTGCCAGAACCTCGATGACGCCGTCGCCGATCTCGATAATGGATACGTCAAACGTACCTCCGCCCAAATCGTACACCATAATCTTCTGTTCTTTTTCGTTGTCAAGCCCGTATGCAAGCGCCGCCGCCGTCGGCTCATTGATGATACGCTTTACATCAAGACCCGCAATTTTACCGGCATCCTTGGTCGCCTGGCGCTGCGCGTCATTAAAATACGCCGGTACGGTAATAACCGCTTCGTTTACCGTCTCTCCCAGATAACCTTCTGCATCTGCTTTTAATTTCTGCAGGATCATAGCGGAAATCTGCTGCGGAGAATATTTCTTATCGTCGATCATACGTCCGTTATCGGTACCCATATCTCTCTTAATAGATGCGATCGTCTTTTCTGCATTTGTCACCGCCTGGCGCTTTGCCGGCTCGCCGACCAGACGCTCTCCGGTCTTTGTAAATGCCACGATCGACGGTGTCGTCCTTGCGCCTTCCTGATTTGCGATCACGGTCGGTTTTCCGCCTTCCATGACTGCTACACAGCTGTTTGTCGTTCCTAAATCAATACCAATAATTTTACTCATAATCGTTACCTCCTGATTTGTTTTGTTTCTGTCGTTTGCTTCTTTATAAATTAATTTGCTACTTTTACCATACTATGACGTACTACGGTATCGCGGTACATATAGCCTTTCTGGAGTTCCTCTGCTATCATATTCTCTCCTAAGGCGTCGTCTTCTATGTGCATCACCGCGTTATGGAAATCCGGGTTAAATTCTGTTCCTTCCGCTTCGATCGGCTTTACTCCGGCTTCTTCCAATACGGCCATCATTTGTTTATAAATCTTGTGCATTCCTTCTGCAAAAGGATTTTCCTTTTCTTCGTCCGGTACCGCGGCAAGACCCCGCTCAAAATTATCGATCACCGGAAGCACTTTTTCTATGATGTTTTTGGCGCCCAGATCAAACATCTGGGATTTTTCCTTTTCGGTCCGTTTACGGAAATTTTCAAATTCAGCCATCTGGCGTTTCAGCCGGTCGGTCAGATCTTCGATCTGTTCGTCTTTTTTGTCTTTTTTCTTCTTTTTCGTAAAAAGACCTTTCCTGCCTTCCTCCTCTGCGGCTTCCGTTCCGGCATTTTCGCTTTCTTCCGGCATTTTTTCAGCTGTTTCTGTCTCCTGTTCCGGGCAGTCCCCGCCGTCTTGTGCTGCTGCCCCAGCATCTGTTAAAATTTCTTCCGTTTCCTGTTCCCTGTTCATTTCTGCCACTTAATTACCACCTTTCTCTTTTTATCCGTTAAGTGGATGGCTTCTTCAAAATGCCGTCCAGCTGCGTTTTCAGCTCTTTTAAACTGTCCATAACCTTCTCATAGTCCATGCGCTTGGGTCCGATAATCCCCACCGTTCCTTTGACGCCTTCGCTTAATTCATACGTTGCCGTAACAACGCTGCAGTCTTTCATCGTCTGGATCGGGCTTTCATTCCCGATATACACCTGGATTCCGGTTTCCGTTTCGCTGCTTAGGCTGTCGGAAACCAAAGCCGCAAGCTGCTGCTTTTCTTCTAATGTATAAATCAATTCACTGGCTTTCCTGGAATCGGAAAGCTCCGGATATTTAAAAATGTTGGTCGCCCCGCTGGTATAAATCTCCAGTTCCTCCTGGCTGATGGACTCTGCCACCGCATCCAGAACGACTCCCACAATATCGCTGTGGTCTCCCGCCTGTTCTTTCATTTTGCTGATCGTTCCGAGATTGATCTGCGGAATCGACAGGCCGTTTAACGTGGAATTGAGCAGAACGTTTAATTTCAGCATCGTTTCATTGTCCAAAGGCTCCCGCAGCGGAATGATCTTATTGCGGACAATGTTTGTCTCCATAACAATGACTGCCAGAAGCTGATTTTCGTCTAATTGGGACAGCTGAATAAATTTTACTTTGTTGGCATTGTAGTTCGGAGAAGAGATCATAGTCGCGTAATTGGTCGTCTGCGCCAATACTTTTGCCACCTGTTTTAAAACCTTTTCCATCTTCTCCGTATGTTCAATAACGAACTCTTTCATATCGGATATCTCTTTGTCTTTGCTCTTTAAGAGATGATCGACATAAAAACGATATCCCTGATCCGAAGGAATCCTGCCTGCGGAAGTATGAGGAGCCGTTAAATAGCCAAGTTCTTCTAAATCCGACATTTCATTGCGAATCGTGGCGGAGCTCAAATTCAGATCCGTATATTTTGAAATCGTCCGGGAACCGACCGGTTCTCCTGTTTCCAAATACGTACGGATGATCGCCTCTAATATTTTGACCTTTCTCTCATCCAATCCGTCCATGCTTTCTCTCCTGTGCCGGTTTTGTTAGCACTCATTAATCAAGAGTGCTAATATTTACATTGATAAGATAGCACCTAACCACACCTTTGTCAACAGTTATTTTTGAAATTTATACTTTGTTTATATTTCATATGGGGCACTCTCCTGCATATCCCATACGTCTGCATTTTCTTTGTGAGCTGCAAAAGAAAAGCGTTCCTTGGTTTTTTCCAACAAACGCTTTTCTGAAGTAATCCGTCCTGCGGCTTTTCCCGGGATTCTGCTCCTATCCCTCCAAACCATACGATTGTATTTTCCAGCTGTCTCCCTGTCTGCTAAGCAAAAATGTCAAATAATGAAACATATCTTCCTGATTGCTGTCCTTAAATTCCAGGGAAGCGGTGTATGTTCCATGTTCGATTTTTTTCTCATCCGTATCCGACAGCCCCTTTACCGTAAAATCACTGATCTTGCCTGTACTCTGATATGTGTCAATTTCTCCTTCATATGTATTTACCAGAAATTTCCGAATGGCGTCTGCATTACCGTCAAAATAAGCTTTTGCAAACTGATCCACCATATCTTGGATCTCCTGGCAATCCTGATCTGCCAGATATTCGGCTGACGGATCGAACGGAACGCTGTTAACGCCATCTGTCTTTGCCGACACCGCAAATGTCTCTGCAATCACAGGCAGTTCTCTTCCCCAGCCCTCCTGCGCATCTGTCGGATAACAATAGAAGATTCCCCATACGTCATCTTCAAATTCTTTCAGTCCGGCATAAAAGATCAAATCGCCTTCCTCTTTCCGCTTATGCGCATTCTCCTCTGTGACATAACCCATCTCCTCCAGTGCCTGATCGGCAGATTCCATCGATTCGCCTATAAAATGCGTGATCCAAAGCCGAACCTGCTCATTGGCTGCCGTCCTCCAGAGATCAGGACCGGACGGCTCCCATTCATTCCTGGGCAGGTAAATCGAATATCCGTCCCCTGCCGCAAGCACCGCTTCCTTTTGCTCTTCTTCTCCTTCTTTAAAAAAGGTAAGCATGGTTGTATCGTCTAATACAGGACTTTCTCCGGAATCATGCAAAACGGATATCGGTTCTGTCAGATCCTCTTCCTTCCCAAACGGGTCAGATGCATTTCCTGTACCCTCCGTTTGCAGCTTCCCTGTTTCGGTATCCTTTTTTGCAACGGAACAGCCTACCAGCGTCCCGCAGCCGATGGTTGCGATAACGACGCACAGTAAGATGCAGATTCCGTTTTTCTTTCTGTTTTTCATTAAAATATTTTTAAAACGTTTTTTCATAATTTTTTTACCTCCATAAAATTGAGTCGATAAAGCGGTTCTCCTGACGCATCGCTTATGGAGCATAGACAGCAGAGTTTCTGTATATGCCTTTCGTACGGCATAACTTGCGCCCTGCGTAACTCTTTCATCACAGGAAAGTTCTATATCCACCACGGCCTCTTTCTGCATCAGCCAAATCAACGGATTGAACCAGTGAACGGCATTCGCTGTTACAAAAAGCAATTTCACATAGACGTCTCCCCGTTTTAAATGAACCATTTCATGCTTTAAAATAAAAAACAATTCTTCGGAACTATACTGCTCTGCCGGCAATAGCAGCACGGGTTTCAAAAACCCCAGGATCATGGGACTTTCGGCTTCGTCGTATTCGATCGCCCGGATGGTTCGCCGGATCTTTAATTCACGTTTCAGTTCCAGCATCTGACTTAAAATATGTGCATCCTCGATACGCTTCCCATTTCTTATCACCTGACGTTTATAACAAGAATAACTGATCAAATGTACGAGCAGAAACGCCAGGCTGCCAATCATCCAAATGAACACCGCGATATCAAGAATGGATATGTCCGGATTGTCTTGTCCGGACTGTGCGGCAATGGGATCGGTCATCTGCGCCGGAATCTCAACCACAATCCGTCGAGCCGGTACCGCAGCGTCCGCCGCAGCATCCGCGTATGTCTCCTCCGATTCATGCACCGTCTGCGGTTTCGTCTGCGACAGCGCATCCATAATAAACTGCACGTTTCCAACACGGAATGGTACAAGCAGCCTCACGGAAAGAAAGATCCAAATCAGGCATTTCCATTTTGCAGCATATCTTTGATTTAAAAACGGCGTAAGCGCAATCAATACAATGACCAACAGTCCGACGGACACTGAAATTTCAAAAAGAGATAACCAAATATCTGCCATCATTCATCCTCCAATCCATCCAGAAAGTTTCTAAGTTCTTCGATATCAGAATTTTTAATCGCCCTGTTATTATATAATGTAGCAATCATATTCTGTATGGAATTATTATACAGCTTTTCGAGAAAATGTTGACTCGCCCCGGATTTATATTCATTTTCCGAAATAATTGAAGTATACAGATTCATTCCCGTCGAACGGTCACATTGGATAAATCCCTTGTCCGCCAGTCTTGTCAATGATGTCATTAAGGTAGAAAGCCGCCACTGCCTTCGTCCCTGTAATTCCTTTAAAATAAAGTTTGAAGTAACGGACGTTTCACTGTCCCAAATTACCTGCATAATTTCCAGTTCTGCTTCTCCCAGCTTTTTCAGGTTCGTTCCCATGTCTGCCTCCTTTGTTATACGATCGTATAATTCATTATACAGCCGTATAGTAGTGCTGTCAAGTAATTTTTCATATCTGCAAAAATCAAAACAGGGAACTGCGTATCCTGCGCAGTTCCCTGTTTTAGAACGATATCCTGTAATTCTTTTCTCCCTTGACCTTACTGCACTAGATTTCATAATCCATGCATACGCGCGTCCGGGTATACGGCCGTACGGCAGTATCCGCCACTTTTACATGTTCCGGATGAACAGCATAACTTTTTAATGCCTCCTCGTCCGTAAATGCAGAATCCAGCATCACATCCGCATTGGAAGACGCAAGTCCGTCGGTCAGAACATGAATTTCAATCAGGCCCGGGATTTTTCCCTGCAGTGATTCCAGGCCCTGTTTGATTCCCTGTTTCACCGCATCTTTTTCGTTTCGGCATTCTTCTTTTAACTGCCACAATATGATATGTTTTACCATTTTAAAAATTTCCTCCTACTGAGATCTGCTCTCCCATTCCTGCATGATTTCTTCGCACCGGTCTACATCCACGTCTTCTGCCGCGTCCTTCAACTGGTCAAATAACTCTTCCTGCCACGGCTCATAACTGTATCCGGACATTTTGGAAATCACATCGCCCATCCGGTCCATATCCAGATCATCGATCGCCAGGCGCATATCTGTAAAGCAGTCGCGCCTTACCACATCCGGGATCGGATTGTTAAGTTTCTCTTCTTTTTTCTGATCGGTACAAAACGGCTCTAATACCGGCAGGTACGCAACGTACTGCTCAAGCATTTCATCGGTCCGCCGGTGAATAAATACCGCATCTTTGGCATTTCCCGCTTTCTCCAAAGCGGCTGCCTTATCGGACAGCGACGCCGCTCCGATCTGTTTGGAAGAACTCTTCAGCGCATGGACTTCAATGGTATAGTCCGCCCAGTTTTCTTCCTCTTCCAGTTTTTTGATCAGCTTCGCTTTCTTTTCAATACTGTTATAATATACCTTCAAAATCGTCCAAAACAGCGCTTCATTCCCCAGGAATTTCATGGCGAACGCAACGTTTAAATCGCCTACCGTAATCTCATCCGGGCTCTCTACTTTTTTCTGGACGCCTAACGTTCCTCGTACTTTTTGTATTTTCTCCGGCGGAAGCCATTTCTTTACTTTGGAGATCAGCATACGCAGCTCGATCGGTTTTGCTACAAAATCATCCATCCCCTCGCGGCAGAACATCTCTTTCGTTCCTTCGACCGCATTGGCGGTCAGCGCAATGATCGGCACTTTATCGTATTCTTTATGGAATCTGCGGATGATATGCGTCGTTTCCACTCCGTCGAGTTCCGGCATCATATGATCCATAAAGATCATATCGTAATGAAATTTGCTGATCTTTTCAATGGCGGCTTTGCCGTTTAACGCCGTATCGATCTTCATTTTCAACGGCTCCAACAGTCCTTCGGCAACGGTCAAATTTACGGCATTATCGTCTACAATCAGCACTTCCGCATCCGGAGCGGTAAAATCAAAGCCCTTATCGTCGTCTTCTTCATTATTAAAATGAAGTTCCTCCCGGTTTAAAACGACTGCGATATTCAATGCAAACAAAGGCTTTTTGATCACGAGCAGATTCGAAATGTCATACTTGATATTATCATAAAAATTAATCAAAAGTACGCCGGTCAGATCCGGGCGCGCCCTTAAATACTCTTTCACAAAATCCGAAAACATCGGATGTTCGATAAACAAAAATACTTTTTTCCCGTCCGGAAATACCGTAAGGTCTTTTTCGGAATGCAGCGCTTTGTATTCCACGCCCAAGTTCTTTAAATCCGCCTGCAGCCCTTCTCTGATATAGGGGTTGGAGATCAGTCCCGCCGCCAGTATGGAAGACGCTTCCCTGATTTGGATACACGGCGTATGGTCCGCAACTTTCTGCGGAAGAGAAAAAGAAAATCTGCTTCCTTTATTATATTCGCTCTCCATTACAATCTCGCCGTCCATCAATGTCAGAAGATGTTTGGAAATCGCAAGCCCAAGTCCGGTTCCTTCGATGTTCCGGTTCCGTTTACTGTCTACCTGCTGGAACGACTGAAATAATTTGCCCATATCTTCTTTTTTGATGCCGATCCCGGTATCCTCCACGGAAAACTGCAGGATGATCGCATCGTCGGAAATCTCACGGCACCCCACAGTGATGACAATCTGCCCTTTGGACGTAAATTTTGCCGCATTATTGGCAATATTCAACAATACCTGTTTGATCCGGATATGATCGCCGAACAGTTTATGCGGCAGATTCGGCGAAATGGAAAGAATCAGCTCGACTTCTTTGCCTTTTAACCTTGTCATGACAATATTGCCCACATCGTACACCAGCGACATGGGTTCATAGTCCACCGGGTTGATATCCATTTTGCCCGACTCTATTTTGGAAAAATCCAATATGTCGTTGATGATCGTAAGCAATGACTTCCCGGACTCTTTGATCTGATTGATATGCTCTCTGGCGGCGGGGGAAAGCTCTTCCCGAAGCGCCATTTCCGCCATGCCGATCACGGCGTTCATCGGTGTTCTGATTTCATGGCTCATATTGGCAAGAAAATCCGATTTCATATTTGCCGATTTTTCCAGTTCCAGATTGGTATTGTATACCATATTTTTGTTGTACGCCATATCAGACAAAACGTCTGCGACGGTATAAAGAAACTGTGCCGCTTCTTCAATCTTCTGTTGTTTTAAAATCGGAATTTTTCGGGCAGCCGCAAGATACTCGTCCGGGTCTACGCCGATTTCCGATGCAATCGTTTGAATATACGCAGGATCAGGCGCTTCTTTGAGCACCTGCCCGCCGATAAAACACCCTAACAATTCTCCGTTTACAATAATCGGCGCGGCAAAGTCCATCAATCCCGCATGACAGTGGTAAATCGTGGATTCTCCTTTTTCAAGCGCCAGTTTTGCCGCTTTTTTATCACACTCTAAGCACCGCATACAGCCGACGGGAGAATTTCTTGTATATTTCATACAAAATTCGGAAAAATTGGAACCTTCCGTAACTGCCGCCCCGTTTGCATCGACGGCGATCACGGCAATCCCTGTCATTTTAGAAAATGAATCCTGTATCTTCTGTAATGTATGTACATCTATAAAATCCGTCAATTGCAACTCATAATCTCTTTCCATATAGGAACCCTCTCTATGTACCGCTTTATTCGATTACTTTTGTGATCGCATCCATCAGCTTATCATGATCGATCGGTTTTAACAGATATCCCTGTGGTTTTAAAACAAGCGCTTCCCTGATCTTCCCGCTGTCCGTTACGCCTGTCAGGAAAATAACCGGAATATCTTTTGTAGACGGATTTGCGCGCAGCTTTTCCAAAACGGCCGGTCCGCTTTCCTCCGGCATCTCATAGTCCAGCAAAATCAGGTCCGTTTTTCTGCGTTCCAAAAATTTCAGCGCCACTTTTCCGCTGACAGCCGTCGCAATATCGTAATCGTCCCGTAAATGTTCTTTTAACGTCTTTAACATGATCGGACTGTCGTCTACAACCAGGATATGCTTCCTTTTCGGTTCTTCTTCCTGTATATCCGCGCCCGCTTTGGCTCCCGCCGAAAGATCCGTCTTATTTTTCTGTATGGCGTCTTTCGTTTTTGACTTGATCGATTCCCAGCCGCGCATAAAGTTAGAAAGCTGCAGAGTGATCGCTTCCGCCGTCAGAGGCTTATGCAGTACAAGATCCGGAACATTTGCCGTACTTCTTTCAAATTCGTCGCAGTCCTCTTTGGATCCGATCAGAATAAACGGAACTTTTCGCTGGAACAGCTGCTCTTTGATATTTGCCATCAGACTGAAGACATCCATAGATTCATTATAAATACAATAAACAAAAATATCCGGATCCACATATTTCAAATGCCGCATCATATCCTCATACCGGACCGAAGAAGTCATCACTTCAAACTTATCCTCTGTCTGGTTAAAAAAATCGTCAATCATTGAATTATTGCGTCCGATCAATAATGTTTTGTATCTCATACAGATCCCCCTCATTTTTCATTGATATAGTAATGTATGACGCACGGTGCGCGTACGCATCAGGATTTATAAGACAAAACCTGCCCCTCCTGCCTAAAGAAATAGTAGCACACCGCGCGGCTTTTCGCAACCGGGAGCGCGTCTGAAATTCGTTCAGAAGCGTAAAAATTCCATTGCCGAAAACAGTGGAAATCGGTTTCTTACCGGCCAAAAACCACTTAAAGCAGAAACTGCGATACCGCATAATTGTTCAGGTCCATGCCCTGTTCGGTCAGATAAATCCAAACCGGCGTTTCTACGAGCATCCCTTCTGATTTTAATTTGGACAGCGCGTCTTTGTAAATGAAATCCACCGTAAAACCGAACGCCTGATAAAATCTGCTTTTTTCAATCCCCTCCGTCATCCGCAGGCCTAAAAACATAAATTCCTCCATCTGCGCATTGCGGGATAACGCGTCTGCTTTTTGATGCAGTGAACTGCAAAAAACAGTCCGGCGCAGCGTTTCATCCAACACATGTGTTCCTTCTATCTGAAAAGATTTTTCTATATACTCTTCCAAATCTGTCACATTGCTGTAACGCACTTCGGAAAGCAACGAAGAAGCGCCCAACCCAACGCCCAGATACTCAAACCGCTTCCAATAGCCGATGTTATGCCGGCAGGCAAATCCGGGTTTGGCATAATTGGAGATCTCATACTGCTGATATCCTCTTTCCGCCAGAAAATCCTGCGTCATTTTCCCGATCTGATACACCGTATCCTCCATCGGAAGCTCCTCGGTCTGCATTCCCGCATGAAACTTGATCATGTCGAATTTATACCGATCGTAAAACGGCGTGCCTTTTTCAATAATCAGAGAATAACAGGAAATATGCTCCGGATTCAACCGGGCGGTCTTGACCAGTGTCTGATAAAATTTCTCCGGCGTATGCCCCGGAAGCGAATCCATCAGGTCGAGATTGATGTTTTGAAACCCGCATTCCCTTGCCAGTTCGTAATTGCGCAGAAACTGTTCAAACGTATGGACTCTTCCTAAAAGCTTTAACTCCGCATCGTCCGCAGACTGCAGCCCGATACTCAAACGATTGATTCCGGCAGTTTGATAACATTTTAATTTACTCTTTGTCAGGGTTCCCGGATTGCATTCAATCGTAATTTCCGCATCTTTCGCAACCGAAAAATCTCGATATACCTCTTCCATCAGCTTTGCTATGTAAGATTCCTGCAGCCAGGAGGGCGTTCCCCCTCCGATATATATCGTAGAAATCTCTCTTCCCGGAAATCTCTTTCCGTAAAAAGCAAGTTCTCTCTTCAGCCCTTCCATATAAGCAGACTGCGATTTTTCATCCGCGGGAGCAGATAAAAAATCGCAGTAATTGCATTTTTTCATGCAAAACGGAATATGGATATACAATTCCAATTCATTCATTTGTTAATCCTCATCTAATTTTAATACGCTCATAAATGCTTCCTGCGGAATCTCCACGCTGCCTACCTGGCGCATCCGTTTCTTGCCTTCTTTCTGTTTTTCCAAAAGCTTTCTCTTTCGTGTGATATCGCCGCCGTAACACTTCGCAAGCACATCCTTGCGCATGGCTTTGACGGTTTCTCTGGCAATCACCTTGCCGCCGACAGCCGCCTGAATCGGGATTTCAAACAGATGCCGGGGGATCTCTCCCTTTAACTTCTCGCACATTTTCCTGCCTCTGTCATAGGCGCTGTCTTTAAACACAATAAAGGAGAGCGCATCCACCGTTTCTTTATTGATTAAAATATCCAATTTCACAAGGTCGGAACGTACATATCCTTTTAATTCATAATCAAACGACGCATATCCCCTGGACCTGGATTTTAACGCGTCAAAAAAGTCATAGATAATTTCATTCAGCGGCAGCTCATATTTGATCAGCGCGCGCGTCTCTTCCATATATTCCATGCTCAAATACGTCCCGCGCCGCTCCTGGCAGAGCTTCATAATCGCTCCCACATAGTCGCTCGTGACCATAATCTCCGCGGAAACAAACGATTCTTCCATATACTCGATTTCGGACGGATCCGGCAGATTGGACGGATTTGTAAGATCTATCACTTCTCCGTTTGATTTATGAACCTTATAAATAACGCTTGGCGCCGTCGTCACAAGATCCAGGTTAAATTCCCGTTCCAGACGCTCCTGTATGATCTCCAGATGCAAAAGCCCCAAAAATCCGCAGCGGAACCCAAATCCAAGCGCCAAAGACGTTTCCGGTTCATATTGCAGGGAGGCGTCGTTGATCTGCAGTTTTTCCAGAGCTTCTCTTAAATCCGTATATTTTGCACTGTCAGCCGGATAAAGTCCGCAGTATACCATCGGATTTACTTTTTTATAGCCCGGAAGCGGTTCGCTGCAGGGATGGTCTGCATGTGTAATCGTATCGCCGATCCTCGTATCCCGGACATTCTTAATACCAGCCGCAATATAGCCTACCATTCCGGCGCTTAAACTGTCACAGGGAATAAACTGACCGGCTCCGAAATAACCGACCTCCACCACATCATCCTGCGCCTGCGTCGCCATCATGCGGATGTGGTCTCCCACCTTTACCGTCCCTTCCATCACACGGCAGAATACGATCACCCCTTTGTAGGCATCATACAGCGCATCAAAGATCAGCGCCTGTAAGGGATTGCCCGGATCTCCTTTGGGAGCGGGTATTTTTGTTACGATCTGCTCTAAAACCTGATCGACATTCAGCCCTGTCTTCGCGGAAATCTGCGGCGCATCCTGCGCTTCGATGCCGATCACATTCTCGATCTCTTCGATCACTGCCTCCGGCTGGGCGCTGGGCAGGTCGATCTTATTGACCACCGGCATAACGTCAAGGTCATGGTCCAATGCCAGATACACGTTGGCCAGCGTCTGCGCTTCAATGCCCTGCGCGGCGTCTACCACCAGAATCGCTCCGTCGCACGCCGCAAGGCTGCGGGAAACTTCATAGTTGAAATCCACATGTCCCGGCGTGTCAATCAAATTAAAAATATATTCTTCTCCGTCGTTTGCTTTATATATGATACGGACTGCCTGGGATTTGATCGTAATTCCCCGCTCCCGCTCCAAATCCATATTATCGAGTACCTGCGCCTGCATCTCCCGGCTGGTCAAAAGACCGGTCTGTTCGATAATGCGGTCCGCCAGCGTAGATTTGCCGTGATCAATATGGGCAATAATGCAAAAATTCCGAATTCTGCTCTGATCTGCTGCCATTGTTTTCCTCCGATTTGTAAATATTACGTCGTATCTATTATACGGATATTTTATGGATTACGCAAGCAAATGTTTCAGACAGCCGCTTTGCTTACCGTTTTCAGAAACAAAAAACGCCTACCAGAGTTCCGCCAGTTCATAAATCAGACTCTCGGTCTTTTCCCATCCGAGACAAGGATCGGTAATCGACTTTCCGTAGCAGTGTCCGTTCACTGCCTGCGATCCGTCTTCCAGATAACTTTCAATCATAAGGCCCTTAACAATCGCACGAATATCGGAAGAAACCCGGCAGCTGTGCATAATATCTTTGCTGATGCGGATCTGCTCCAGGAAGTTTTTTCCGGAATTGGAATGATTCGTATCGATAACCACCGCGGGATTTGCAATCTCTTTTTCTCCGTATAATTCCAATAACTGCTTTAAATCCTCGTAGTGGTAATTTGGAATATTGCGCCCGAATTTGTCCACATATCCGCGCAGTATCGCATGTGTATATTCATTTCCTTCCGTCTTAACTTCATAGCTCCTGTAAAGGAACGTATGCCCGCACTGTGCTGCGATGATCGAATTCATCATAACGGTAAGATCTCCTCCGGTAGGGTTTTTCATTCCGACCGGAATTCCGATGCCGCTCGCCGTCAGCCTGTGCTGCTGATCTTCCGCCGACCTTGCCCCGACTGCCACATACGAAAGCAGGTCGGAAAGATATCTGTGATTTTCCGGATAGAGCATTTCGTCTGCACAGGTAAAGCCCGTCTCTTGGACTGCGCGCATATGCATCTGCCGGATGGCAATGATTCCCTTTAACATATCCGGCTTTTTCTCCGGATCCGGCTGATGCAGCATGCCTTTATACCCGACGCCGATCGTCCTCGGTTTGTTCGTATAGATTCTCGGAACGATATAGATCTTATCCGATACTTTCTCCTGAACGACCCGCAGTCTGGTGATATATTCGATCACCGCGTCTTCCTGATCCGCAGAACACGGTCCGATCACCAGCAGCAGCCGATCGTCTTTCCCTTCAAAAATCCGGCAGATTTCTTCGTCTCGTTTTGCTTTTTGTTCCGCAATTTGTGCGCTTACGGGAAACTGCTGTTTTAACTCCTCCGGCGCAGGCAGCTTCCGCAAAAATTCCATTTTCATCTCCATAATAAACCTCCGTTAATTTTACACTTTGACGTGTTACAGTATGAATGTGTGTGTATCATAACGCAAAAATGGATTTCTGTCAATCTTCACTCTGTATTGCCGCACCCTAAAAACCTAATTTATGAAGCAGCGTAATGATATCCCCCGGTTTTAACACCTTACCCATAGCCGCAACTTTTTTCGCTGTTGCAACAACCTGTTCCCAGACATATTTCATACGGTCTTTGAAGTACAGTTGTTCCTGCAAAATATCAACCGCACAACCGCTGCGTATATATTCCTCGACTTGATTTTGAAGGTTCAGTTTTTCAATGAAAGTACCTCCTGCAACGGCAACCACCAAGCCAAGATTTGCATAGAGAACGGCAACTTTCCAGCCGAAAATACCCATCAGCAAAACGGCGTGACCGTTCCAAGCAACGCAGCAATGATATTTGCCCATATTCCATGAAAACGTCCCTCTTTTTTATACCGGATATACAAAATAATTCTTATGCCGTCGGTTTAATCTCCCAGGCGAAGTCTCTCTACAATCGTCTGCTTTGCCACACTTCGATAACAAAACAGCGGCAGCAAAATCCCAAAGGCAGCAAACACAGGAATTACAACGATAACAGGAAGCAATGTAAAGCGATAGGTAAAAAACCAGAACATGCCGCTGACTACCGCTTTAATCAAATACCCAAAAGCAGCACACAGGACCGCAGAACATGCGACGGCAAATATGCCATAGAGCAATCCCTCACAGATCAGCATCCGTTTTAACTGCTTTCCTGTCATACCAATCGACTGCAGCATGGCAAACTCTCTTCTGCGCACAGAAATGGAAGTCAGAATCGCATTGAAGAAATTCAAAATACCAATCAGTCCAATGATAAAACTAAGACCTGTGCCGACAATCAAAAACATCGTTCGATACCCGTCAAACGCCTCGATATAGCGGCTTTTTGACTCAAAATCCAGGACGGGATTGACATGCTCCGTATAATTTTGCAAAAAGCTCTGCATAGATGACAGATTTTCTTTCTCCGTGTTAAATAAATAAGACATCACATCCGCGCTTTTTCTGTCTCTCTGATAAACCTGCGCATTTAAAACAAACTGATGATCTCCGTAAAAACGATAGCCCATGGCCTGTTTTACCGTAACGCAGGCAGCCACTTCATAAGAAACATCCTGATATTCCTTCTCTTTCGCAATGAGTTCCCCTTCATAAACATCAACCTGCTCCTTAGGAATGATCTCGCCTGTTTTCGCATCCGAATATTCCCATTCATAAACATAGCGGACTTTCACGGTATCCCCTACTTTCGCCCACTGCGAGCCTTCGATCACCGCCCCGTAGTCATCTCCCATATAAACGGCTGCAATGGCATTTTTTTCAGGATCATATAAATCTGCAAGGTCTCCTTCCAAAACATTCAGCTGGCTCAAAGGATACTCCTCCATACCGTAAAAAGCCGCGTTGATCTTAACTTTTCCGTCCGCATCGCGCTCTTCTTTTGCAAGCATTTCTTCTATCATCTCAGGATCTGTTCCGCGAAAATACTCACGGTATAAATCCTCCGTAACATATTCCATAACGCCCAGGCGGTTTGCATAAATGCGCCCGCTCTCGGTAATTCCCCCTTCTGCCTCTACGGCGGCAATATCCTCCTGCGGCAATGCCTCCCCGGAACCTTGATAATGATACTGAAAATAGTCGGCGTCTCCTAAAATAAAATCTGAAACCACCCATTTTTCCAGAAATTTGTCCATGTCAAACCCTAAAGCAAACGTATAGGTAGCCTGCAAAAGCACAACTGCCAGAGACAGAGAAATAACCACAAGAAACGTTTTCTTTTTGTTTCTTCCAAGGTTCGCCCGCGCCATCCGGATCACATTTGTCCTGCTGCTTTTTCTTTTTTTCATTTTTGTCCGGCATGAAACGTCCGTATAGCGAACCGCTTCCACCGGAGATACTTTGGATGCCATCCTGCCGGGCTTTGCGCAGGAAAGAAGCACGGTAACCAGTGAAAAAGCCGCTGCTCCGATAAAAATTCCCGGACGAAACACCTGATATGTTTTACTGTCATTCATAGAAGAAATGATAAGAGGCGCCAAGATTGTCCCGGAACAATAGCCAAGCACAAGCCCAATGGGAATTCCCATGACAGAAAGCAAAATACCCTGGCGGCGGATCATCCGTTTGATCTGTTTGCCGGTAGTCCCGATCGTCTTCAGCAGTCCGTAAAAACGAATATCCCCGCTGACCGATATTTGAAAAATATTATAAATAATCAAATATCCGGTCATAACAATCAAAACAACCAAAGCTGCGGATCCGGCAATCATTTCAACATCGTATTTTTCTGACATCTGAGCCGCCGCATATCCCCAATTGACTCCAATGCCGATATAATTTTCTTTCATTTGATCTTCTGCCTGATACCCGTGGCTGTCTAAAATCTGTAGCAAATCCTGTTCAATGTGCCGACTGCTGTCGAAAAAAACATCCAAAGACCAGGTTCCCGTTGCATTCGCATCATCTGTAAAGTCCACCGGATGTTTCATGATTACGGTATCCACATAAGATTTTGATACAATTGCCATGCTTGCAGAACTGGCGGCGTCAAATTCCCACCAGCCGGAAAGCACAAACGTATCGGTAATCTCTTCTTTGTTTAGACCGCCGATTTCATATGTCATGGTAACCTGTCTGCCGATTTCCGGCTCGATTCCCAGGCATTTGAGTATTCTGGTATCACAGGCGATCTGTTTTGTGCCTTCCTGCGGCTCTCTTCCATATTCCGGAGTGCAGAAGCCATATTTGCGGTAATTCTCGTCCATATATGATATTTCTGCATGGACTTTACGAAATTCTTCCCCGGCTGCTCTGCCAAGCATCAGGCGGCTGCCCGATTCTTTAATCCCATCGTCTTGTTCCAGCAATTCCTTTTGCTCTAACGTCAGATTCTTAAATCCGCCGTGAAAACTTCCTCCCACCTGACGAAACGTCTGCTGTTCCGAAGTATAGAGCATCGTTTCCGTAATGGTAAACAGCGCTGTAAACAACAATGTCGTCAAAGCAATCGCAGACACGGCAACCATATTCCGCACACGATTCGTCTGCAGGCTTTTTTTTGATAATTTTGAAATAATTTTTTGGCTTCTCACCCGAATCATGCCTGCTCACCTCCCAAAATCCTGCCGTCCTCAATGCGGATCAGGCGGTCGGAAAGCTGTGCAATTTCTTCATTGTGCGTAATCATAATAATTGTCTGTCCAAATTTCTGGCTGGTAACCTTGAGAAGTCCCATAACATCCTGGCTTGTGCGGGTGTCCAGATTTCCCGTCGGCTCATCCGCCAAAATGATTGCAGGCTTTGCGGCGAGAGCCCTTGCAATCGCCACTCTCTGCTGCTGGCCACCGGAAAGCTGTCCGGGCAGATTATTCATCTTGCTTTCTATGCCAAGGATCTGAATAATCTTAGCGACATAGGTTTCGTCGACCGTATTTCCGTCCAGCTGAATTGGCAGTACAATATTCTCATAGACATTTAAGACAGGAACCAAGTTATAATTTTGAAAAATAAAACCGATCTTTCTGCGCCGGAAAATCGTCAGCGCCTCATCCTTTAATGAAAAAATGGATTTGCCGTCTACAATCACCTCTCCCGCTGTCGGGCGGTCCAAACCGCCTAACATATGCAAAAGCGTAGATTTTCCGCTGCCGGAAGTCCCGACAACCGCAATAAATTCCCCTCTCTGCACGTTAAGGTCCACGCCGCGCAGCGCATGAACGGCTGTTTCTCCGGATCCATACACTTTTTGCAGATTTTTTGTCTCTAATATCGTCATGCTTATGTCCTCCTGTTCGTATCTTTTTATTTTCTGTGATACCAATCATAAGACATAAATCTTTCCAGATTCTTTCCAGACAAATCAAAATCTAACGGTTCTGTAAGATTTCATCTGCCGGATGACTACGCCTTTACAAGATATACGAAAAAAGAACTGCCTTTTCCTGTTTTCGACTTTACTCGGATATATCCGCCTTCTTTTGCAATAATTTCCCTGGCCAGAAACAGTCCGATTCCAACGCCTTCCTGATCGCTGACTGTATGCGAACGGTAAAACCTCCCGAAGATTTTTGCCGTTTCCTCCTCCGGTATGCCGATTCCGGTATCCTGTACGGCGATTCTTACAAACAATTCCGTATCCAAAAGATCTATGGCAACGTTTCCTCCCTGCGGCGTATATTTCACGGCATTGTCTGCTATATTATAGACTGCCTCCGCTGTCCATTTCCGATCAAAACAGGCATACAAATCGTTCGGCTCAAAATCGAGAACTATATTTTTTTCTTTTGCTCCCGGCGCAATCTGGGCAATTACTTCTTCCATCAAATGAGACACATTGTCTCTGACGGGACGAAGTGTCAGCACTCCCGTTTCCAATCTGGATATTTTTACCAGGGATCCAATCAGAAAATTTAGCTTCTCAGCCTGATGCTTCAACTGATCCGCGCATTCCCTGCCATCTCTCTGCAATTCCTTTTCTGACAGCAATTGGGAATAAAGCAAAATATTTGCAACAGGCGTCTTGGTCTGATGAGAAATATCTGCAATCAGTTCTTTTATCTTTTCCTTTTCCCGGTTCAAATTCTGTACAGATACTTTCGAAGAAGCAAGATAATGCGCCAGCTTCCCCTCCACAGAAGAACGCATGCTCTCATCATACACTTCCTCTCGAAAATCTCCCGCAATCGCTTCTTCCATCATGCGATTCATCTGTTCCATCATTTTCCGCATCTGGTATCTGACACAGCATACCCAGACGGCTGCTGCCGCGCATACAAAAACAGCCGCCATGCAGAAAAGCATTTCTCTGTGTGTCATATGGCTTCACCTGCCCAAACGTAACCAATGCCGTAGACCGTTTTGATATACTGTGGTTTTGCCGGATTATCCTCCAGCTTATCCCGCAGGCGCTTCACCGTGACAGAAAGCGCATTTTCATCTACATAATCGGCTCCATCCGTCCAGATTCTGTCGATCAGCCTGCCTCTTTCCATTGTAATCTGGGGATGATTTACCAGCAGTTTGAGCAATTTCTGCTCTGTCTTACTCAATTCGATTTCCAGACTTCCTTTATAAAATTTCATATTTGAAAAATCAAAGGAAAAATCATCTATTTGAATCTGCGTTTCTGTCTGTTCACTTTTTGTCCGAAGCCTGGCGTTTACCCTTGCCCGCAGCACTGCCAGGCTGAAAGGTTTTGTCACATAATCGTCTGCCCCCGACTCCAATCCTGCCACAATATCTGTCTCCATATCGTTTGCCGTAAGTAAAATTACAGGCATACTGGATTTCCTTTTCACTTCTATTAAGAGATCCATTCCGCTTCCATCCGGCAAATTGACATCTAAGATCATAAGATCGCATATATTCTGTCCCAGTTTCTCTTTTGCTTCTTTCATAGTCTCGCATGACACAAAAGAACATTCGTTTGATTTTAAAGCCATGCAGATGCCATGGTTCAATGCTTTATCATCCTCAACAATTATAATTTTTTTCATTTTTTACTGCCTTTCCTGCTGCTTTTCATCATTCATTGTAGCAGGATGTTTTTGTTTTCACAAGCATTACGCTTCACTGCCGGGATAAACTGCCTGATGTATCCGTGATGCATCAGGAAAAAACACGCCTGCCAGGTTTGTACCCAATAAGCAACATGCAGCTAAAAAGTATGACGCAACTGCGTCGAAACTATAGATTCCGATAAAATTATTGAGAATGATATTGGAAACACTAGGCAGCACGGTGATCAGAGCACCTGGGTTTCCGATACTTATTACGCTGCCAACCATTTTTTTGTGCAGTGCAAACTGCTTGATCGAAAGCGATATTAACGGATTTCTTTTTCTCTCTTCCCTAATCTGTTCCTTGTATTTGTTATCAGCATACGCTATCATGAGTAGGAACATACGGACATCTGTCCATAAAGTAAAGCGGCAGCTCCCGCTTCATCGGACGCTGCCGCTAAAATTTCTGTCTATATTTTATCGAAAGAAAATATATCTTTAATCTGGCTGCTGACCGTTATGAGCCTTCCATTGACATTCCATCAGCTTCATATCCGTAAACACAGCTTTGAAAGAAGAATCTTCCGGTGAACAGGCATAGATGCCAAACTTGATTTTACCACGTCCTTTCTTCATATGGCAAATACGCATTTGATTAAATTTCACGCCATCTTCAGAACATTCTATACAATAATCATCTTCACGGCGGCTAAAGCGATACCACATAGTTTTGACAAAGGAAGGAATGACAGCGGTAGCCCAGTCGGAAAATCCTCCATTTGTTACGACACTGCCTAAATGCTGGAACTCTTCATTCTCATATTCAATGGATCCTTTCAGCCAATTTTCACTGTCTAAATACATAACAATACCGCATTGGTCAAATCGGCGGCGGCTTTCTGAAACATCGGTTTTTACAACAAAACTGAAATAATTTTCATCCGTTTCCATTTGAAACACCGGCGCAGTATCATTTTGAAAATGGTAATAAGTTCTTTGCCACAAATCAGTGTGCGGTTCTGTAACAATCTCCACTCTTTCATTGTCCACATGATACTTCTGTGGTTCTCGCGTCCACTCAAATCTTGTCATATCCATTAAATCTTCCTCCTTAATTTGATTTCATAAATTATAAATGATATATATGTAAAAATCTACCGATTAAAATTGCAATTCCGCTTTTCTTATCACCGCATGATGAAATCAAAAAGCAGCAGAGCTTTTACCCTCTGCCGCCTGCTGCCTATGCGTAAATGATTTCCTTGAACTAAGGCTGTCCCCTCAATAGTTTCAAGGCAGTAATTCAATATTTTATCTGATGTCATTCTGACAGCTTAATTTCTAACTTATCCACAATTTCACTATGAGTATTTCAGAATATTGTAGCGGCTATATCTGCATCAAGATTTTGAATGAATCCACGCCAGACTTTGTGCCGCAAATTTGAATCTGGAATACATACCGCGGCTGTCTGGATGCCAGCCAGATTAAATGCCTTTGTAGGCGGTTTCTTCCGTTATTCACAATGGAATTGAAGAAAATATTGTAAACCGGTGTCTGTACCAGCACATTTTCCCCCACTGTGGTCAGCTTGCGTACCATACTGGAAATGGCCGGAACCACTCCTGTACAGAAAAATTGATTCGCAAAGATCAAATACTCCGTTGCCCGCGAAGCTACTGCCCCATTTTCTTCTAATGCGGCTGAAAATACTGCATCGCCAACCTGTACCTTCATATTCATTACAGCCTTCTCTACTCCATTTGGGATATCTGCTCCTCTTTCTATTTTAACGTTTTATATCGGAAATGCCCTGATAAAGACAAGGACTCCGAACAGGTTTAAAACTACCCCGAACATCCGGTTCACCCTCTGAAAACTGTTTTTTCTCTTCTTTTTTCTGGCCAGGGAAACTGCAGCAGTAAGTCCTCCCCACCAGAAAATTCCTTTCAGGATCTTCCGCAGTGATATGATCCGTATACCATACCCCTGCACGGACCAATTCAAAGCTCTTTTTATGTATTTGAATAGGAGTTTTCTATATATATTTAATGTATTTCTCATCTATTTATCACCTGTTCATAAAAACATCCGTCCACACAAAATACCAGTTTGACATAAACAGCAGAATTCTATCTGTCACTCACGCCAAACTGGTATTTTCAGCAATTTGAAGTATTTCCTGTTCTGAAACAACCAATTTTACATACTTTCATTTTCAGCACAATGCACGCATGTAAGCGTCCTCATCCACCGGTTCCAGCCATTCATTGGAACCTTCTTCTGCAGGAACCTCAACAGCCAAATGAGAAAACCAGCTGTAAGGCGTCGCCCCGTGCCAGTGTTTTACGCCTGCCGGAATATTCACCACATCGCCGGGAAGTAATTCCTGCGCTTTTTTCCCCCACTCCTGATAATACCCCCGGCCACTGATACAAATCAGAATCTGTCCTCCCCCACTCTTTGCATGATGGATATGCCAGTTGTTGCGGCAGCCGGGTTCAAAGGTCACATTAAAAATCCCAACCTGATCGGCAGAAATGGGAGCCAGATAGCTCTGCCCAATAAAATACTGTGCAAACGCATCATTGGGCTTTCCTATGGGAAACAGCATGGAGGCTGCATGTGCGGACTTCGCATCCGATTCGGAACATTCTTCTGCCCAGACTTCCTTCGCTATCCGAAATGCTGCCCATGCCTTTGGCCATCCGGCATAAAAAGCCGCATGGGTCAGTATCTCCGCGATTTCTGTTCTGGTAATTCCATTTTGTTTCGCACTGGCCAGATGGAACTGAAAAGAAGAATCCACAAGCCCCTGAGCCATCAGGGAAACCACTGTCACCAACGAACGATCCCTCAAAGAAAGCTTATCTTCCCTGCTCCATACTTCTCCAAATAATACATCATCATTTAACTGTGCAAATTTCGGGGCAAATTCGCCCAAGGCATCTCTGCCTGCGGTTTGTTTTACTGCCATTTTTTCCTCCTTATGCTTCATATCATTTTCTAAAATTCGGACTTTTATCTGCCTGTCTCCCACGCCCATATAAAACGCATTGTCATCCGCATCTGCCGCATATACGTTTGTCTGGATGAACATTATTGTAAAAACAACGGTCATGTTCAGATAAACCAGTATCCTTCTGTTTTTCATTTCCAGCTTCTGTTCTGCTATTCTTATTTTCCATATAAAAGTATGTAAATGATGATAGTTATCCCGGAATACCCAGGATGCCCAAAGCGTAGCAAACTGGTCATCCAGGCTCACATCCGGCATCTTCCAGGTTCTGTATTACAGCTTCCCGGCTTCCTATGGCCATCATGTTACCACCTCCTGATGTTTTTGATAGTTCCAATATAAACCTGTATAAATAAAATAGCAAATATTTATATACAATCCATTTTCATAGTTGAAGCCTATCGAAATTCGTGTTAGGATGTATTTTGGGTTTTTTTGCTATTGCCGAATGGCATAGAGGTATCCTCAGGCAAAGCTTCCTTTTAAAGAGAAAACCAGCGGTGTAAACAGACCAGAACAATAAGGAGGAGCGTAAATATGGAAATACGGGTACTGCAATATTTTCTTACCATCGCTAGAGAACAGAGCATCATACGGGCCGCCGAGTCTCTTCATCTCTCCCAGCCCACACTGTCCACGCAGATTAAAAATATGGAAGAGGAGCTTGGAAAACAACTGCTGATCCGCGGCACAAAGGGTTCCCGCAAGGTTACGCTGACGGAAGAAGGAATGATTCTCAGGAAACGTGCGGAAGAAATCCTGGATCTGGTAAAGAAAACAGAGAATGAGATTACCTGCTCCGACCATGTTGTGATCGGGGATGTCTATATTGGCGCGGGTGAGACAGATGGGATGCGCCTGCTGGCAAAAGCTGCCGGAAATTTAAAAAAGCTTTATCCGGGAATCCATTACCATATTTCCAGCGGGAATTCTGTTTTTGTCAGAGAACAGCTTGATAAAGGACTAATTGATTTTGGGATAATATTTGGAACGCCGGATTCCGCCAAATATGAATCATTAAAGCTCCCATCAAAGGATATCTGGGGCGCGCTGATGCCAAAGGACTCCCCCCTGGCAGAAAAAGAATCTGTCTCCCCGGAGGATCTGTGGGACCAGCCATTACTGATTTCACAGCAGGAAGCAGAGGGCGGAAGAATCTCTCGTTGGATGAAGCGCCGCCTCTCGGAACTGGACATTACTATGACATATAATCTTCTGTTCAATGCCTCCAAGCTCGTGGAAGAAGGATTGGGATATGCTATTTGCTTTGATAAAATCATCAATACCTCCGGCGACAGCAAACTCTGCTTCCGGCCCTTATCGCCCACCCTTGAAATTGAAATGTATATGATCTGGAAAAAATATCAGGTCTTTTCCAAACCTGCCGAAAAATTTTTATGGATGATGCAGGAAACTTTGCATATAATTTAAATCAGAACAGAAAAGAACGCAACCGTTTTCAAACTCCCAGTTACGTTCTTTTCTGTCTCTGTCTGCACAGCCTCTAATGCTCCATCATCTTCTCAATAAACACCCCGTACCCTTTCGTAGCGTCTGATATAAACACATGCGTCACCGCCCCGATAATTTTCCCATCCTGCAAAATCGGGCTTCCGCTCATGCCCTGCACAATTCCGCCCGTTTCATGCAGCAGCTTTTCATCGGTTACATGAAATAAAATGCCTTTATTTTCTTCCTGATGATTGAAGTCAATCTCGTCAATTTCAATCCGGTACTGCCGGAGGTCGCCGTCCAAAGCAGAACAAATATACGCCTCGCCCGTATGAATCTCCTGCTTCATTCCCACTTCTACATAGGCGTCTTCCATCTCCCCCGGAATCCGGTTCAGTGTTCCGTAAATCCCTGTTTTGGTATTTTCCCGGATCGTCCCAAGGCAGTATTCTTCTTTATAATTGATGACCCCCGTCAGTTCTCCGGGCGTACCGTCCTTGCCTTTGACAATTCCTACAATATCGGTATCATAAACGGCTCCCTCCGCCAGCCGGATCATGCTTCCCGTATCGCCGTCGCTGACCGGATGCCCAAGAGCCCCGAATTCCAGATTCTGTCTGATATAAGTCATCGTACCCACGCCCGCCATATCGTCTCTGACCCAGATGCCGAGCTTATACGTACCGTCTTTTAACGGGATCGGCTCTATCTTAACCTCTATCGTTTCGTTATCACGCAGAATCCCGAGCACAACCGGATTGCCGCCGGATGCGTTCACCAGATCGACCAATTCTTCTTTTTCGGAAACCTCGGTTCCGTTTACGGTCAGAATATAATCTCCGCCCTGAACAATCTGATCGGCAGGTTCGTAATTTAATCCGTCCGACGCCGTTACTTTCCCGGTTCCGATAATCAAAATGCCGCTGGTTTTCGTATAGATGCCGATCGGCTTTCCGGAAGGCATAACATAATCTTTCGCCACTACATGTACGGACACTTCTTTTACAGGAATCAGATTTAAAAATTTACAGGTCAGAAGATATTCCTGCCCAATGTAACTGGTTTGCTTGGCCTGCGTGTGATCCCGAAATACCGGAACGCTGGATTCTTTCTTTTCCACCGTAACCGGAACGGGAAATTCGACGTGATCGTCTTCCCCGTACACCGCATAGATTTCATCCGGTATGGAATCATACAGCAGGTTTGCCGCAAATAGCAAAAAACAGGCAAAAGACGCAAGAAACCATCGTTTCCTGTGCCTTTGAAATTTATGATAACACATTTGATAAAACCCCTTTCCGTAAAAAATACCGACAGAATGCGCCGCTTTCTCTGCTTCGAAACTCAGACAGAAAAAAAGCCGGCGGACGGCAGTTTTTCAGCATTTGCATGATTTGCATGCAAAAAAGAAGGATACAAGTCGTTTGTATCCCTCTTAGTATGTACGAATTTCTATCGTTCACCCAATGTTTTTTTTGTATTTGCTGCCAATTCTTTCATTTCCTCTGCACTTTTGTATACGGTATCCGTAATTTTTACGCCGCCTAACATCCGGGCAAGCTCTCCGATGCTTTCCTGTTGGGAAAGCGGACGGATTGTCGATATCGTCGTCTGGTTTTCTACCGATTTTTCAATGACATAATGGCTGTCCGCCATAGCTGCAATCTGCGGCAGATGCGTGATGCATATGATCTGATGGCTTCTGCCGAGCGCATTCATTTTTTCCGACACCATCTGCGCCGTTCTTCCGCTGATTCCGGTATCAATTTCATCAAAGATCAGCGTGCCGACCGCATCCGTATCCGCCAGAACGGATTTCATTGCCAGCATAATTCTGGAAAGCTCTCCGCCCGAGGCAATTTTTTCCAATGATTTCTGCGGTTCCCCGGGATTTGCAGAAATCAGAAATTCGGCGTCGTCATAGCCGTTTGCCGTAAAACGATCCATTTTTTTAAAATCCATGGAAAAGGAAACATCCGGAAAATTCAAATCTTTCAGCTGGCTGATGATGGCCTGTGTCAGCTCACCGGCAGCTTCTTTTCGAATGTCCGAAACAAGATCCGAGTACCGTTTCACTTCCTGTTCGCTCGTTTTAAATTCCTGCTGCAGGCGATTCAGATAAGCGTCATAATCGGCAAGCTTTTCCAGGCGCTCTTTTTTCCTGCCGCATTCTTTTAATATTTCATCGACCGTAGATCCGTATTTCGCCTTCAAATGGTTGACCAGATCCAGGCGCCGTTCCGTTTCTGCAAACGTCTCTTCGTCAAAAGACGTATCTGAAATATAGTCTGCGATTTCCCGGTTAAAATCATTCAAAAGATTGTCAATTTCCGTTAACTGGTTCTCAAACCCCGCTAACGTTTCATCATACTCGGATACGCCCGACAAATTTTTCAGCGCATGAGAAATCTGTTCTGTCGCAGACCCAAACCCTTCGCTTGTCTTTTCATATGCGCCGGAAACGGCTTCCATGATCTTCTGCCCGTGCAGCAGCCTCCGATAATCCGCCTCCAGCTGATCGTCTTCGCCGCTAAGCAGCGCCGCTTCTTCTATTTCGTTTATTTCATATTCCAGAAAAGAAATTTCCCGTTCCCGTTCCGCGGCGTCAAGGCTTGCTTCTTCCAGCTCTTTTTTGCATTTTTTATAAATTTCAAACGCATCTTTTAACAGATCCTTTTCTTTCTGCAGACGGTTTTTCGCATACGCATCCAGGATATTCAGATGATTTTTCTTCACCAGCAGCGACTGATGTTCATGCTGTCCATGAATATCAATCAAAAGCCCCGCTACTTCTTTTACTTTGGAAGCGGGAACGCTTTCTCCGTTGATCTTTGAAACGCTTCTTCCGTTTGTCATTCTTCTGCTTAAAATCAGGCAGTCGTCTTCCAAAAAAATATCCATCGTCTGAAGCGTTTGTTTTAATTTTTCATCCGTAATGGAAAATGTCAGCTCCACAAAACCGTACGGCGCGTTCTTACGGATCATTTCTTTCGGGAGCTTTCCTCCCAGTGCAAGGCTGACAGAACCGATAATGATCGATTTTCCCGCTCCCGTTTCTCCGGTCATGATATTAAGCCCCGGTTGAAATTCCACTTCGGCTTCATCGATCAACGCAAGGTTTTTGACATATAAATTTTGTAACATAGATTCTCCTTTAGGCATCCTCAACAATTTTTTTCAGACGTTCCATCAGCGTTACGGTATCCTCTGTCGTACGAACCGCACACATGATCGTATCGTCTCCGGCAATGCTTCCGACAATCTCATGGCATTCCATGGCGTCCAGCGCTGCGGCTACCGCCATCGCCATGCCCGATACGGTTTTTACCACCAGAATATTCTGCGCCATATCCATCGAAACAAAACCGTTTTGAAACACATGGTTATATTTTTCTTTTAAATCTTCCGTATTTTCTGCAACTGCGGCATACCTTGGCTTTCCGTTTCCCATGGAAACTTTTGTCAGCTTCAGTTCTCGTATGTCTCTGGAAACGGTCGCCTGCGTCACCTGATATCCTTCCGCTTTCAGATAGTCGGAAAGCTCTTCCTGTGTTGAGATTTCATGTAGTTGGATTAACTCTAAAATCCTGGTATGTCTTTTCGATTTCATTCAATAACCCTGCATCTTTCTTCTCAATATTTCCAAAAAACTAAGCCTGCTTAACTTTATGATTTTCGCCTTCTGCTTTGCGGCGCAGATCGTGACATAATCTCCGGGAAGCAGCTCAGACGCCCATTCCCCGTCAAAATTTACGTCGACGCTTTCGTTTCTGACCGGCTGCCTGCCTTTTAACGCAACCGTAATATGGTCGTTTGCATCTAAGACAATGCTCTTTGCATTCAGATTATGGGCATTGATCGGCGTAACAAGTATCATGCGTGCTTTCGGATCTACGATCGGACCGCCTGCCGACATACTGTAACCGGTTGAACCTGTCGGAGTTGCAATAATAATACCGTCCGCCCGGTATGTATTTAAATATTCTCCATTGACGGACACGATCAGCTCTACCAGCTGCATCGCCCCTTTTCTGCAGATCACCACATCGTTCAGTGCGGTCGTTCCCCCCGTCTTCCGATCCGAAGAATGTTTCGGGCTGTTGCTGCCGGCTCCTTCTTCTCCGCTTAACATCATGCGCTCTTCAATGATATAATTTCCCAGCATGATCTCTTCGATGGCGGTGCAGATCGTGTTTTCTTCCAGTTCGCACAGATATCCCAAATGACCTAAATTCACACCGATGAGCGGAATATTTTTTTTTGACGCAATACCTGCGGCACGGATTAATGTCCCGTCTCCTCCAAGCACAAAAATACCCTCCGCCGATGCCGGAATTTCTTCTCCCTCCCGGATCACCTGGCAGCTTCCTCCCTTTAATTCGATCAGCGATTTCATTTCCTTGGTCAGACAGTAATCCTTATCCTTGCAGGGATTGGTGATGATGCAAAAATCTTTCATTTCTTTTTGTCCAGCGCAGCATGTGCCTCTTCCACCGTCCGGTCAATATCGGCATCTTCTACGCTTCCTTCCCCGTTCTTTTTGATATACAGCAGATATTCTATATTGCCCTCCGGACCCTTAATCGGTGAATAATCCAGATCCAGAACCGCAAATCCGATTGTTTTTGCAAACGACGCCACTTTTGTGATCACCTCTTTGTGTACGTCCTTATCCCGTACAACGCCCTTTTTTCCGACTTTCTCTCTTCCTGCCTCAAACTGGGGCTTGATCAGACAGACCATTTCCCCGTCGTCTGTCAAAAGCTTTTGTACCGGCTCTAAGACTTTCGTAAGAGAAATAAAAGATACGTCTACGGACGCAAAATCCAGGCAGTCCGAAAGATCAGAGGGCGTCACGTAACGGATATTCGTTTTTTCCATACAGACCACCCGGTCGTCGGTTCTAAGCTTCCATGCAAACTGCCCGTAGCCTACGTCTACCGCATAAACTTTCTTGGCGCCGTTTTGCAGCATGCAGTCCGTAAACCCTCCGGTAGAAGCGCCGATATCCATACAGATTTTACCGGACAGCGCAGTACCGAAACGAAGGATCGCCTTCTCCAGTTTTAATCCGCCGCGGCTGACATATTTTAATGTACTTCCATGAATTTCAATCTTACAATCGCTCGGAAACATGCTCCCGGCTTTATCTTCTCTCTGATTTTCGACAAATACATTGCCTTCCATGATCATTGCCTTTGCTTTTTCCCTTGACGGCGCTAAGTTTCGGCTGACCAATAATAGATCCAATCTCTCTTTCATTGCTTATCCTGTTCTTTTATATATATTCCCGGATCACGCGTTCGCATATGCTTGCCGCGTCCAGTTTTAATTCCCTGCACAAAATTTCCGTATTTCCGTGTTCCACGTAATTGTCCGGAATTGCGATATTCAATATGCGGTTTTTGAGCCTGCGGCTGGAGAAAAATTCCGTCACATGCTCTCCGAATCCGCCGTTGATCACATTCTCTTCCATGGTAACGATCAGCTTATGGCCTGCCGCCAGTCCTGTCAGCAGATCTTCGTCCAGTGGTTTGGCAAACCTTGCGTTGACAAGCGTTGCCGAATAGCCCCGTTCGTGCAGCCCTTCCCGCACGGCTGCCGCCGTTTTTACCATGCTGCCTATGGCCACCAGCGCAATTTTGCTTTCTTTATAGAGCATCTCACTTTTACCATATACGATCGGCTCCCGAAATTCCTTTAATCCGTCATACGCTTCCCCTCTGGGATAACGGATTGCAGCAGGAGCCGGAAAATCCGCGGCAAATTTTATCATATCCGAAAGCTCCCACTTGTTTTTCGGCGCCAAAACCGTCATATTCGGAATCGAAGAAAGATAAGAAAGATCAAAGATCCCCTGATGCGTTTCTCCGTCGCTTCCGACCAGACCCGCCCGGTCAACGGCAAATACGACCGGAAGATTCTGAATACAGACATCATGCAGAATCTGATCGTACGCTCTCTGCAAAAACGAAGAATACACTGCCACGACAGGCTTTAATCCTGCAGCCGCCAGCCCGGCGGCAAACGTAACGGCATGCTCCTCCGCAATCCCGACGTCGAAAAAACGGTCCGGAAACTGTCTGCCGAATCTTTTTAAACCGGTCCCGTCCGCCATGGCTGCCGTTACCGCAGCGACATTCTCGTTCCGACTGCCCAATTTGCACATCACCGTCGAAAATACGTCCGTATAATTGGCCTTTTCCCGTTTTTTCTGCGGCAGCCCCGTTTCTATATGAAACGGCTCCGCCCCGTGAAATCTTGCCGGATGGCGTTCTGCCGGAAGATATCCTTTCCCTTTTCGGGTAAGCACATGAATCAATACCGGACCCTGGTATTTGGACGCCTCGCGGAATACCTTCGCCATTCCGGTGATATCGTGCCCGTTCACGGGTCCCAAATACATAATCCCCATATTTTCGAACAACATTCCCGGTACGATCAGCTGCTTGATTCCGCTCTTTGTTTTCCGGATTTTCTCAACGATCCGCTCTCCGTAGACCGGAATCTTACTTAAAGAATTGGCAACCCCCGTCTTAATCTCCTGATACGATTCCGTTGTCCGCAGAAAATTCAAATGCCTGGAAAGCCCTCCGACATTTTCCGAAATCGACATTTTATTGTCGTTTAAGACAATCATAAAATTAGAGCGCATGCGAGACGCATTATTCAGCGCCTCAAACGCCATGCCGCCGGTGAGCGCGCCGTCTCCAATTACGGAAATCACCTTATAGTCGTCCCCTTTGATCTGCCTGGCCTGCGCATAGCCAAGGCCTGCCGAAACAGACGTCGAACTGTGACCGGTATCAAAGCAGTCGCAGGCGCTTTCTTTCCTTTTGGGAAAACCGCTCATTCCGCCGAATTTCCGCAGCTGATCAAATCCCTCTCTGCGTCCGGTCAGAATTTTATGCGTATAAGACTGATGTCCTACATCCCATATAATTTTATCTTTTGGCAATTCAAACGCAAGATGGAGCGCCATCGTCAATTCCACTGCTCCCAGATTGGAAGCTAAATGTCCGCCCATAACCGATATTTTTTGTATCAGAAATTCCCGGATCTCTTCCGCCAGAACCGGCAATTCCTCTTTACTCAATGCCTTAATATCATTCTCCTGCTTTATCTTATCTAATACCATACACGGCACCTCTATTTTTCCCGATGTATTAAATATCGTAATAATTCAGACAAAAACGGGTGGTCCAAAGAAAGCGAATCCAGCTCTTCCATCGCTTCTGCAAACAGCCGTTTGACTTCCTGGCCGGCTTTTTCGATTCCCTCCCATGCAACATACGTGGATTTTTTATTTTTCCTGTCGCTGCCTACCGGCTTGCCCAGAACCGCAAGAGAGCTTGTCTCGTCTAAAATATCGTCCTGAATCTGAAACGCCAGTCCGATCTTACCAGCCGCCCGTTCCACCGTCTTTTGCTCGTCTTCTTTTGCGCCCGCCAAAACAGCGCCGATTACCATAGCCGATTCGATCAACGCTCCTGTTTTCAGCCGGTAAATAAAATCCAGTTTTTCTTTTGAAATATCGCAGCCTTCCGACTCCACATCTACCGTCTGACCGCCGACCATTCCGTATACACCCGCTTTTTTTGCCAAGATCACAAAGGCTTTTCCCGCAGTCTTTGTTCCTTCTTCCATCGTAAGCGCTTCCGCCGCAGTCTCATAGGCAAAATTCAGCAGCGCATCTCCTGCTAAAATACCCATAGCCTCCCCGTAAACGGCGTGCGTCGTCTTTTTTCCCCGCCGGTATTCGTCATTATCCATTGCCGGAAGATCGTCATGTACTAAAGAGTAGGTGTGTATCATTTCAATCGCCGCGGCAAAAGGCTCTATGATCCGTCCGCTGCCGCCGAATAAACGATAGGTCTCAAACATCAGCATCGGACGCAGTCTCTTGCCGCCCGCCAGAACACTGTAGTTCATCGCCTCCAGAACCGTCTTTTGATATCCTTCTTCTTTGGGCAGATATTTTTTCAGGACCGCTTCGATTTCCTGTATCCTCTGCTCAATCTCTAACTGTATATTCATCTGCGCGCCCTCCGTTACTCAAATACTTCCAATCCGCCTTCACCGCTGATCACAAGCATCTTTTTTTCTACCTGGTCGATTTTATCGCTGCACAGCTTCAGCTTCTTCATCCCGTTTTCATATAACCGGAAAGAATCTTCCAGCGAAAGATCTTTCTCTTCCATTTTATCCAAAATCGTCTCGATTTCTTCCATCAATTCCTCTAAAGAAGTTTCTTTTTCCTCTGCCATTCCTTTCCCTTTCCGTCTCTTCCGGTATCGCGTTTACTTCCAAAACTTTCGCCGAAACGGCTCCGTCCCGAAACCGGATGCCAATGGTCTCCCCCGGACGAACCCCCGCCGCATCGCCGACCCGCGTCCCGTTTTGATCCGTTACATATGCAAGCCCCTGACTTAATTTCTTTGCCGGAGATACGCCGTCTAAACGCCCGGCAAGCATTCCCGTCCGATGTTTCAGCTCCGTCAGTTTCTCCCGCATCGTATGATGCAGCTTCTCCTCCAGACTGACGGCATACTGTCTTTTTTGATGAATCCTGTTCTTAGGATTGCCTGCCCAAACCAGATGCGACAGTTCCAGATAGCGGCTCTTTACCGCTTCCCGCTTTTGCTCCATCCGGCTGCACAAACGGTGACGCAGATACGAAAACTCTTCCAACAGTTCAAAGATATCATACACCGCAAGTTCTGCAGCCGCAGAAGGCGTAGGCGCGCGCAGATCCGCGGCAAAATCAGCAATCGTCGTATCCGTTTCATGTCCGACTGCAGAAATCACGGGGGCTTGGCATTCAAATATTGCCCGCGCCACGCATTCTTCATTGAACGCCCACAAGTCTTCGATGGAGCCTCCGCCTCTTCCCGCAATGATGACATCTACGCCCATGCAATCTAATTCACGGATGCCGTTTACAATACTCTCCGCCGCTCCGTCTCCCTGTACCCGAGCAGGATACAAAAGAAGCTGCACATATGGATTTCTCCTTGCAGCAATATTCTGGATATCCCGGACGGCCGCTCCTGTAGGCGCCGTCACGATCCCAAGCGTGCGAATATATCGGGGTATCGGCTTTTTATATTCTTCGGCAAACATCCCCATCTCCAAAAGTTCCCGCTTTAACGCTTCAAACTTCAAATACAGGCTGCCTTCCCCGTCCCGTTCGATTTCTTTTGCATAAAGCTGATACCTGCCGTCCCGTTCATACACTTCGACAGAGCCGGTCACGAGTACCTGGTCGCCTTCCCGCATCCGAAACGTAAGCCCTCCCCGGTTTCCTGCAAACAAAACAGCGGAAATCGCCGCCCTGTCATCTTTCAATGTAAAATAAATATGACCGGATGAATGATATTTACAGTTGGAAATTTCACCTTTGATGCAGATAGAACGCAACATAAAATCCTGCGCAAACATATTTCTGACGTATGCGTTCACCTGTGTGACAGAATATGCGTTCCGTTTCATGCGATCTTTGCCAGAATGCCGTTGATAAAGGAAAACGAACCGTCTGTTCCGTATTTCTTTGCCAGCTCAACCGCTTCGTTGATTGCAACGCCCGTAGGGATCTCTTCTTCAAATTTAATTTCATAAACGGCAAGCCTCAGCAGCGTCAGATCCACTTTTCCCATGCGCCCCGTTTTCCATCCTTTGGTAACCGCGTTGATCATTTCATCGATCTCCGTCACTTTTTCGGCAACCGCACGAATCTTATCCTGCATATAAGCCGCGTCGGCCTCCGACGCTTCCTGCTCTTTTGCATATTCATCCAGCTGCTCTAAAAATTCTGCTTCCTGGTAAAAATCAATGCGGAACAGAATCTGAAAAATCTGCTCCCTGATTTCTCTTCTTGTCATTTGATTCTCCTTATAGAAAAAAGGTGCCGTCCGACACCCTTACTTGCGTTTCCCCATGTCCACACTGGCTATCCTGACATTGACTCCGGACACGTCAAGTCCCGTCATATTTTCGATCGCTGACTTCACTTTTTCCTGTACCTTTGCGGATACATCCGGAATGGCATAGCCATACGCAATATTCAGTGCAACGTCAACGCGTACCACCCCGTCCGATACGTCGACGCGGATTCCCTTGGAAAGATTCTTCATTCCAAGTTTACTTACCAGCTCATTTGTGATATTGCCTGCCATTGAACTTACGCCTTCCACTTCCGTAGAAGCAAGTCCCGCAATGATTGCCACCACCTCGTCTGCAATCTTTACTTCGCCCAATTTATCTTCTTTGATTTTAAATCCTTTTCGATCCTCAGCCATACATGCCTCCTAAATGATATAATGATTTATTATAACAGACTATGAATATTTTGGAAACCGGAAATCCAAAAGTCCTGTAACATCTTTTTCTCTATTAGTATAACCTCTTCCGACGATATCATCAACATTTTTTTATATGCCTGCAGCAGTGCGGTTCCCGCGGAGCATTTTTGTTTCACAGGACGCACTTTCCTGTGAAATAAAAAACAGGATATGCATTTACACACATACCCTGTCTGATAAACTTTTATTTTTTGATCAGCAATGATTTCCCCGTCATTTCTGCCGGCTGTTCCATTCCCATCATTTCAATCATCGTCGGAACGATATCCGCAAGGCATCCGCCTTCCCGCAACGTATATTCCGGATCGTAATTTACCAGAATAAACGGAACCGGATTAATCGTATGTGCCGTAAAGCTTCCGCCGGTCACATAATCAACCAGCTGCTCCGCATTTCCGTGATCTGCGCAGATAAACATCTGTCCATCCACATCAAGCAATGCTTCCACAGCCCTGCCTACGCAGCCGTCAACCGTTTCTAAGGCTTTTACCGCCGCATCCAGTACCCCGGTATGACCTACCATATCGGGATTTGCAAAATTGATGATGATCACATCGTATTTGCCGGACGTGATCGATTCCACCAGCCGGTCGCACACCAAAGGAGCGCTCATCTCCGGCTGCAGGTCGTATGTGGCAACCTTCGGAGAATTGACAAGAATCCTCTCTTCTCCCGGATTCGGCTCTTCTACGCCGCCGTTAAAGAAAAAGGTAACGTGCGCGTATTTTTCTGTTTCTGCAATTCTTGCCTGGGTCTTCCCGTTATCTGCCAGAAACTGCCCGAATGTATTTTTCAGTTCTACCTTTTTGAAAGCGATCTTTTTATTTGGAATCGTTACGTCATATTCACTAAAGCAGACATACGTAACGTCTTTTCTCGGTCCTCTGTCAAAACCGTCAAACGTATCGGCACAAAACGTCCTCGTAATCTCTCTTGCCCGATCCGGACGGAAATTGAAAAACACGATGCTGTCTTTATCCTTAATCGTCGCAACAGGCGCGCCGTTTTCTAAAATAACCGTCGGCAGCACAAACTCATCCGTTTTATCGTCTGCATAAGAAGCGCTGATTGCCTCTGCCGCACTGTCTGCGGTAACGCCTTCGCCCAGCGTAAGCATCTTATAAGCGGCTTCTACGCGGTCCCAGCGGTTATCTCTGTCCATCACGTAATAGCGTCCGCAGATCGACGCGATTTTTCCGACGCCGATTTCTTTCATCTTTGCTTCCAGCGCTTCGATAAATCCTTTGCCGGAGGTCGGAGACGTATCTCTTCCGTCCAGAAAACAATGTACATAGACGTTTTCTACGCCTTCCCGCTTTGCAAGCTCGAGCAAGCCATACAGGTGCGTATTGTGGCTGTGAACGCCGCCGTCAGAAAGAAGCCCGTAAAAATGCAGGTCGGAGCCGTTTTTCTTCACGTTTGCCACTGCCTCTAATAATTCCGGATTCCGGAAAAAATCACCGTCTTCGATTTCTTTTGTGATCCTTGTCAGTTCCTGATATACAATTCTTCCGGCACCCATATTTAAATGTCCAACCTCGGAATTGCCCATCTGCCCGTCCGGAAGTCCGACCGCCAAACCGCTGGCATATCCCTTTACAAAAGGATACTCCTGCATCAGTTTATCAAGCGTAGGGGTATTTGCCTGTGCGATGGCATTGCCTTCGGTTTTTTCGTTTAATCCAAAACCATCTAATATCATAAGTACGGTTGGTTTTTTACTCATAGTATCCCTCCCTATGCCATTACTGCACAATATCAACAGTAACTCTCTTTTCTTCCTTTGAGGCTGCTGCTTTTACAACGGAACGAATTGCTTTTGCAATACGTCCCTGCTTGCCGATTACTTTGCCCATATCGGACTGCGCAACGCGCAGTTCCAATACGATGGCCCGATCCGTTTCGGTCTCGGTCACGACAACTTGTTCCGGGTAATCAACCAGTGATTTTGCAATTACTTCAACTAATTCTTTCATCTAACTGACACCTCTTATTTTTCAATTCCTGCCGCTTTGAAAATTCTGCTTACTGTATCGGTCGGCTGCGCGCCGTTTGCCAGCCATTTCTTCGCCAGCTCTTCGTTGACACGGTATTCTGTGGGATCTTTCGTCGGATCATAAGTGCCGATTTCCTCGATAAATCTTCCGTCTCTTGGAGATCTCGAATCTGCTACGATGATTCTATAGAAAGGAGCTTTCTTTTTTCCCATTCTTCTTAATCTGATTTTAACTGCCATCTTCATTCACCTCCTGAACCTGATTATTTTATGATCAAAGCTATTTTGCTTTCATCTCGTTTAAAACGGCAAATGGAATCTTCCCCTTTTGCCCCGCTTGCCTCCCATCATGCCCGGGATCTGTTTCATCATCTTTCTTGCCTGTTCAAACTGCTTGACCAGGCGGTTGACTTCCGCGATATCCACGCCTGCGCCGTCTGCAATTCTGCGTTTCCGGCTGGGATTGAGCAGCGAAGGGTTTTTCCTTTCTTCCGGCGTCATCGAAAAAATGATCGATTCCGTCCGCTTCATTCCTTTTTCTGCTTCCGCTTCATCAAAATCCGGCATTTTCATCTGTCCCATGCCGGGCATCATACCCAAAATACTGGAAAGCCCTCCCATTTTTTTCATCTGGGACACGGAGCTTAGATAATCCTCAAAATCAAACTCCGCTTTTTTCATCTTCTGTTCCAGTTTTTTGGCTTCTTCTTCGTCAATCGCTTCCTGCGCCTTTTCGATCATCGTCAGGACATCGCCCATGCCGAGAATCCTCGAAGCCATACGGTCCGGATAAAACTGTTCCAGATCGGAAAGTTTTTCTCCCATACCGACATAGAGAATCGGCTTGCCGGTTACGGCGCGAATGGAAAGCGCTGCGCCTCCCCGGGTATCTCCGTCTAGTTTCGTCAAAATGACGCCGTCGATGCCGATCTTTTCTTCAAACATCCCGGCAACGTTGACGGCATCCTGCCCTGTCATGGCGTCTACCACAAGAATCGTCTGCGACACATCGACCGCCGCTTTGATCGACGCTAATTCATCCATCATATCTTCATCAATATGCAGGCGTCCCGCCGTATCTATGATTACCATATTAAAATTATGCTTCTGCGCATGCAAAACCGCTGCTTTTGCAATATCCACCGGCCGATTCTTATCGCCCATGGAAAACACTTCCACGCCCTGTTTCGTTCCGTTAATCTGAAGCTGCTCGATCGCCGCAGGCCGGTATACGTCGCATGCCGCAAGAAGCGGACGTTTGCCCTTCTGCTTGAATTTTCCAGCGATTTTTGCCGTCGTCGTCGTCTTTCCGGCACCCTGTAAGCCCGCCATCAAAATCACGGTGATCTCGCCGCCCGGCTTCACGGCAATTTCCGTCGTCTCAGACCCCATCAGCGCGACCATTTCTTCATTTACGATCTTGATTACCATCTGGCCGGGATTTAATCCGTTCATCACATCCTGACCGATCGCACGTTCCTGAACCGTTTTGACAAACTGCTTGACGACTCGGAAATTGACGTCCGCTTCCAAAAGCGCCATCTTTACCTCTTTTAAAGCGGCTTTTACATCGTCTTCCGTTAATCTTCCTTTGCTTCTTAAGTTTTTAAATACATTCTGCAGTTTTTCGGACAGATTATCAAATGCCATACTATAATTCCTCTAATATTTCATTGGAAATCTTACGGATTTCCGCTTTCATAGTTTCCAGATTATTCCCGTCGCAGGATCCTGCCAGATCCTGGATTTTTCCTACCTTATCTCTGATGCAGAGAAATTTTTCCACCAGATGAAGCTTTTCCTCATAACTTTCCAGCGCCCGAACCGACCGTTTGACCGAATCGTGAACGCCCTGCCTGCTGATGCCTTTCTCCGCGGCAATTTCTCCCAAAGACAGATCGTTGAAATAAAAATCCTCGTATATGTTTCTCTGACGGACATTTAACAATTCCCCGTAAAAATCATAGAGATATGCCTGTATGAGCTTTTCTTCCATTTTGACCTCCGGCAATCGTCAGGCGTAAAAATACCATGGATACACGGCTGCGCCAGCCGCATCACTTTGGGTAGAATAACACAGGAAGCAATCAGGTGTCAAGCATTTTTTCTTTGCGAACTTACGTTCTCTATTTTCCGTAAAAGCACTCGATCCGGTCCCTTCGGTGCCTCATGCCAAGCGAACCATTTCCAATTTGCTTTTTGCCGCTGTCACCCCTGTAAATATTTTTTCCAATTCTTTTTGGTGAAAAGTTCATCACGCCTTTCTATCAAAACTTGCTCCTGTCGGCGCAGATGTACCCGAAAAAGCAGCTATGATATTCTGCGTAACGTCATTTATATCCGTACCCGCAGCATTTATCGTATATTTGCCCGTTTCTTTCCTTGCTTCTACGGCTGTTTTTTTCTCTGCCCGTCTTTCCGCCGCCTTTTCTTCTACTGCCCGTCTTTTAGCTGCTTTTTCCTCGGCTGCTTTCCTTTCTGCATTTTCTCTTGCTATCTTTCCGTCCGGATCATTTGTTCCGGACATAATGCCTGTAATATTCCCGTTAGCGTCAATTTCGTAAGATATGCTTGTCACGGTTCCCAGCGCATGAGATTTTGCATAAGATACACAATCTGGCAGCGCCGCCAGATTTTCTTCCAGATATTTCGCCTTTTCCGGGTCATTCATACACTTTTTCAGAAACGCCCCCGATACGTTTACCGTCGTTGGAATACCCTGCATGGAAGTTGTCCCCGTATTCATATAACTGTATTTACCCTGTAAGTATCTGGAATAGTCATTTACGTTGCTATACCCCGTCTTAATCTGCTCCGTTCTCGTTGCGCCGGGTTTCGAGGTTTTCAGCTCCACTGTGCTTGTAGTCACATTACTTTCTCTCGTGTTCCCATTATTTTTGACAATATTTTTGCCATTTCCCGCATAATTGCTATAATTGTTCGTAATCTCCATGGACATATAGAACACCTTTCCTTTCTGATCTTAAAAATAGCTTCCATTTGGTATATCGCCAATACCCATAGATTTTTCATATGTTTGGCATGAACTGCTCTATTTGGGACATGAAATTTCTTCCGGTATCAGACGCGGTCAATTGCCTTTTTCTCAGTCAGCTTTCCATGATCCATCTCATACACTTTATCGCACAGCGCTTCTATATCCTCTTTGTTATGACTTGCCAAAATAATCGATTTCCCCTCCTCCTTTAAGTTTAGAAGGATTTCTCTGACCTCTTTCACGCCCTGATTGTCCAAACCATTCATTGGCTCATCCAAAATCAGAATATCCGGATTTTCCATAATAGCCTGTGCAATCCCAAGCCTTTGACGCATCCCCAAAGAATATTTTCCAACTTTCTTTTTGCTGTTCGGATCCAGTCCGACTCGTTCCATGCTTTTCTTTATTTCATTTTTTCCAATCCTATTTTTAATACTTGCAAGATACTCGAGATTTTTATATCCGCTGTAAGCGCTGAGAAAACCGGGAGTTTCAATGATAATTCCTATATGATCGGCAAAATCTGTATCCTTGCCGATTTCTTTACCGTCCACTATGATTCTGCCGCCGGTAGGTTTCAAAAATCCTATGATTGTCTTAAATAAAACAGTTTTTCCGGAACCGTTTCTTCCAACGATCCCATAAATTTTTCCTCTCTCAAATTCTATAGAGACATTGTTAAGAGCAATTTCTGAACCAAATTTTTTTATTACGTTATCCACTTTTATAATGCTTTCCATCATCTTAAACCCCTTCCATTTCTCTGCCTTTCAGCAAATAACTGCCAAGCCAGTAACAAACAGCAATGATTGCAGCCTGCACAATTATTACACTTATAACAGAGAAGCCATACGTATCTTCATATAAATTACTTTGTACATACATTCCCCAGACTCCAAACATAAATCTTGCAGCCTTTCTAAAACGGAAACCACTCAGAAAAGTTAAGCCTTCAAATAACAATAGACCTGCCGGTATCAGTTTTTCATCCTTGAAATTTGTAAGAAAAAGAAATAATGCCGACAAAGTCATGGCATGCACTGTCCATAAAACAAAAATCACTGTTATTTCCTTTTGATTTCCTGGCATCATATGTAATGCAAACAAATCAATCATCTCAAATAATGTCAATAAACAAACCGCTGCAACTGCCCCATGGAACAAATTTCTCAGGAAAACATGTTTCCACCACTTCTGTATCCACCTGCATCGGACAATCACAAAGCTTCTATTCTGCTTATCCATGCCAAGCAAGAATCCAATTACCAGTAAATAAATCCCTGTAGGAAACAGCCAGTATCCCAACGGAACTAACGGAAACGTACCCGTTTCATCCATAGGAACACCTGCAAATAACTGAAAAACCAAAGACATTCCCGCTTATTCCTCCTCCACCTCATCCTTAAAATCTACCCGTCCAATCAACCACAAAGAAAACAATGCTAAAATCAATAGAATCGCACAAAACAAAACTACGACTTTCCATTGTCCGCCAGTTCCATCTATGGCATATCCGGGAATTGCTTTTGCAATGAGAGATAAATAGGAAACTCCCTCTTGTTGGAATAAGTATCCTGAAATCTGTATACCAAATACGAGCAAGATTCCATAGATTTCTTTTAACAGAAGATTACACACATAAAGCAAAAATCCTATCCATGCCAAATACAAGAACAGGAAGACAAACGTAAGCAGAAATGCCTGCGGCACCGTCATTGCCCGCATAACATTCACCCACGGAAATGTAATATTATATTTCACGCCTAACTGATTCCCGGTATCCATCGCCAGATGATAAACCGGACTGCTCCACATATTTCCCCAAAAGCCAAGCCATGTACTGACAAATACCGATACAAAAGCTATGCCGGCAACATATAGAAACGCCTGAATCATAATATATTGCAGCATAGCTGCATTCCATTTTTTCCGGCTGCTCCTGTATAATGACAGATATGTATTCTTTTTAACAAAAGGAGCGTCGGATATCATCAATAACCAGCCGACAACAAGAAATAATATACTTTTATGATGATGTTCCACTACAATGAATGCTTCCAATACATTGACCGGTTCCCCAATATCCAGTGCATACTGAAAAAACAGACTTAGCCAGTATCCGAACAATGCGATTCCCAAAAGAAAACCCATGATTACCCGCTTATTATGCCATTCTTCCAGAAACGTAGTTTTCGTCATGTAAAAGACCGGCTTGATCCTACCCATTCTGATACCTCCTTTTCAATCCCCAGATGACTGCAAAGGATGCCAGCAAAATGTAAATGCATTCTATAAACCCGGACAATGGATAATTGTTCAGATCATCTCCCCGCATAAGATACATCGGATTCAGCGCCGAAAGTTCTCCTAACACCAGCCACATAGCTTCATACAATACAAATGGGGCAATTAACGCTACATATCTATTGGGAAGCCACACTGCAAATGCAAGACCTGCCAATGCCCATATACATCCAAACAGAAAACCTAATATTACTTTCCAGAGAAAAATATACCACTCTCCATAGTTTTCTATGTAAAAAACCAATGCCGTTCCCGCCATAAGTCCCTTATCACTTCCCGTTGGTATTCCGGGAATACCGAAGCAGTAAACAATACTCAACACAATGATAAATGGAATCGCCAGCATCGTTCCGCCAGAAAGCGCGACTGTAACAATACGGGTAAGAGCAAATTTTCCCGGCAGCATTCTGGAATACATCATTTTTATATATCCGCTGTTATACTCTTCACAAAAGGCAGAGGCATAGGCAAGTCCCGGAAATATAGCCGCAAACGGTGTAAATCCTGATGCAGCAAATACTTCTATCATAATAAAATAACTGCTTCTGCTCCCATTCAGTGGCACATGGAAGGCTGCTGACACTAAAATCCATGTCACTGCGAAAAGACCTGCAAAAAAACCTTTGTTTAAGAAGCTTCTTTTCAAATCCTGTAAAAAGAACCCTTTCATAATGATTCACTCCTGACGATTTCTCCCGATACCGCATTCACGCAAATACTCCAGATAGATTCATCTTCTGCTAATTCTTCATTCTCCATCCATACAGACATGGGCGTATAAATATGCCATACGGGAACCAATTCTAACTTATTTTCATCTTCTTTAAAAATTGGATAATATAAAAGTTCGACTTCCGTCAGAACCGCCTGATTGCTTCCATGTATTGTTCCACTGTTCAAATACGTTTCCAAAATCTGTTCCATCTGACGCCATGACAATACTGTCCCGCATGTTTCCTGCATTTCTGCTTTGCCAAGACAGGCATCCAAACTTAAGGTTACAATGCTTTCTTCACATATCCATGCTTTTCCAGACGGAAACACTTCTCCTGACGATATAGAACCAATTTCATGTACAACCCCCATGCCCTCGTAAGACGGCGTAAACTCAATTTCATAAAATGTGACATTTTCTTTCTGATATTGCGTAATTTTGTATATATCAATTTCTGTCATACCAATTTTTGAAAGTTTGGCTAATAATATTTTTTCTGTTTCCCTATAAACATTCTCATGATCCGCTTTCTCTAACACAATTTCATCTGATGATTTATAAATAGATGCACACTTTTCATATAAGCGTTCATCCTGATAATATGCGCCTGTTCCATCTGAAAAGCTTGCTGTCTTTTGTCCATCCGATAATTTATAAACAGGTGCATCGCCAAAGACCGAAAATACTGCCCGTTCTTCTCCCTGCTCGTTTTCTGCCCTGGATTGTTCTATTTCCTTTTGCGCTTCCTCGGATAAATCCTTAATCTTCCCTGTTTCACTTCCCAAAAACTCTTTCAAAACATCTTTTGTAAGCGTCTCATTTTCGCCAAGCGCGATTGTTTTAACATCCTGTGGGACGTCCGGCATCTGTGCCCGGATTCTGATCACATGATCTCCCTTACCGATAATGCTGTTAATTTTTTGCATATCCGTTTCCGCTGCGCGTTCAGGCTCATTCACGATTGCAGCCACTTCATCCTGTACGGAATCTTTTGCGTGAAGAATATCCTCATCAGCCGAACGTTCCGGCGCTTTCTGGCAGCCGCAGATACCGACTGCCAGACACATCGCTGCAACTACGAATCCCAAAACTTTAGTTCTCATAATTTCCTCCATTCTGTGCGCTTGACCGCACAAATTTCTTATGAGCCTATTATACATGCAATTTTTTTATTTACTTCTGTTTTGCGAAATTAGACCACATTGCTGCCGAAATCAGTCCAAAAAAGCTGTTACAAAATCATATTGCATCTTTCAGCATCCGCATGATTTCACAACAGCTCTCTGCTACATCTCTTTTACATACATCATAACATCTGTTTCCATAAAATTGTTTTCATACTGAAACGCCAAATCTCCATGATACTTTTCCACAATTTGACGGACATTTTTCAGTCCTATCCCATGATTGGTTTTATCTTCTTTTGTCGTTTCCAAAAAACCACTTCTTCCGTCTGCAATCCTCTGGCAGCTATTACAGATATATAAAAATAAAACTCCTTTATCCAGTTTTATCGTTATGTTCAGTTTCTTTTCTTCTGTCTGCATAGAAGCATCTATTGCATTATCCAACAGGTTTCCCAAAAGTACGTTTAAGTCAAACGAACGCAGGCGCAGCTGTTGCGGTATGCTGATTTTTGTTTCTACCACGTTTAAAACCTCATGCGCCTTTTGTATCTTATAGTTCAGCAGACTGTCAACCGAATCGCTGCCTGTCTTCACATACTCCTCCGGATTGGTCATAAAATCCTTCATAGACTCTAAATATCGATTCATTTCCTCTGCCTCTTTCCTTTGCACTAAGGCTTGCAGCGCTAAAATGTGGTTTTTCATATCATGTCTTAAAGCACGCACTCGATTCCCGGACTCCATAATGACTTCTAATTGGTTTTGATATGCATAGGTCTGTTGTTTATATAGATCATTATCCCTTAAATTTATATAATTTTCTATCAGGATATTATACAGATAAAATACGCTGATATTGATCATCAACATACAGCCGCTAATCAATATTGCAGATAGTTTCGGAGATTCTTCCAGCATCAGCACACTTAAGACAAGCACGCTCATTGCAGGGATCACCAACAGCAATACTGTCTGTTTTCTGTCAAAAGCAATCTCTTTTGCCTCGGGCGGATAAGAAATATGGCTTATGATCGTTGTACAAATCAACAGCAACAGAGCCTGAACTGCCGGCTGCTGAAATTTTGCAATATCCCCAAAAACAAAAAGGACGATCAGGGAATTTGCCAGATCCAGACTGAATAATACCAATGATACCCATAATCTTTTTTTCCACAGTTCCTGATAAAAACAAGTAAGTCCTATGATCCCCAGACAATTACAAATCTCATACGGGGCAGATACCCATAGGCACTAACTTAACAATATTTGAATAAGCTGCTGTCGGATTTTTCTTCG
>BLMD01000234.1 GCA_011959925.1 Lachnospiraceae bacterium | reverse complement strand
GAAGAACCAACAGAGGATGACCTTGCCTTCTGGCGGGAGGTTTTTGAAACCCATAGGAAGATTGCAGGGACTTCAACCAAGCCGAAGACCGATAAGCAGATCATCAAGTGGCTGAAAGACCCGCATTCGGATTCCGCTGAATATAAGATGTGGGGCAACGGAGTGGCTTTGCCTAATGTTTATTTCGTGCTTTCGGGCATCGTGTACTATGCACAGTTCCCGGACTTTTTATTGTGACATTTTTCCTCACATAACGCTTGCTATTTCTGCCGTTCAGAGTGATTAATGTAGTACCGAAAGGGAAAACAAAAAAATGGAGGAAAAGCACATGAGATTTGAATTCAACAGGACAGGGGCAGAGCGGAAGGCGCTGGTGCAGGCAATGGGGGAGATTTTAGAGGTAAAGCCGAGATACCTTGGGATGCCGACGGCGGCTTACGAAGTGGATTACTTCCACATTGACAGGACCGGCGCGGTGGAGTTCGACGACCGGGCGGACAGTGAGGAGATTGAAAACCTGCTGGAGCGGCTTGCTGAAAGGGGGATCGTTGCAGCCCCGGCAGAAGCGGCGCAGGAAGGCGGCACAGCGGAAGAAAGCGCAGAGCCGGAGAACCATGCGGAAACTCCGGAAATTGCGCAGCAGGAGGCGGATATGGGGCTTACGGTGGCAATGCCGAGGGAATCCTTCACGGACGCCGCACTGGAGAACCTGCGGAAGCTGGTGGACGCAAAAGGGAGCCTGATTAAAAAGGCGCTGGCGGTTGACAGCCTCCCGATTGAGACGGACGGGGAGAAAGTTTCCTTCCCATGGTTCGCGGAGGGGCAGGACAGCGAGTCGGTGAAAGCCTACACCCATTTCATTGCCGCCATCTGCGACATGGCAAGGAACCAGAAGCGCATCACGGCAAAGGAAAAGCCTGCGGATAACGAAAAGTACGCATTCCGGTGCTTCCTGCTCCGGCTCGGTTTCATTGGGGCGGAATACAAGATGGAACGGAAAATCCTGCTGAAGAACCTCTCCGGCAGCTCGGCCTTCAAGAACGGCGAGCCAAAAAGTGAAACACTCCGGCCGGAACCGGTCAGTCCTGCCATGCGGGTGGATGCCGGAGAGCATCCGGAACTGACAGAGGAACTGCTTGATGAGATTCTGATACAGCAGGTCAATAACGGATTCGGAGGTGGAGCAGATGAATTTTCCGAATAGGGAGACAGTGGAGAGTGTCCGGAGGGAGTACCCCGCAGGCACACGGGTGGAACTTGTATGGATGGACGATGTGCAGGCTCCGCCCATCGGGACAAAAGGAACCGTGACAGGCGTGGATGACATGGCGAGCGTCATGGTCGCGTGGGACAACGGCAGCAGCCTCCATGTGATATACGGCGAGGATGCGGTGCGCAGGATAAAGGAGGATGAATAGATGGAGCAGGACATTCTGAAACAGATTTATTTCGGGGAGATTGTGCCTTGGGAGAACCGGAACGACAAGACGCCGGAGATGGCAGAGATTGCCGACCGCATCGACGGGGAGATCGAACGCCTGAAAGGGTTGCTGGATGATGAGGGGAAGGCACTGCTGGAGAAACTTTTGGACGACGCTTCCGACCTTGAGTGTAAGACCATCTGCGAGGGTTTCAAAGACGGCTTCCGGCTTGGCGCACAGATTACGGCGGCCTCCATGGGCAGCCTGAAATAGCCATAAAATACACAAAAAACTTCGGAAAACATTGTGTATTTTATGCCCGTAATTGACTTGCTATTATCCCCATTCAGAGCGAATATGTGTACTACCGAAAGGGAAAACACACAAAGAAAACGGAGGAAAACAGCATGAATGCAAAGTTAGCAAGACAGGTTGAGGAAATGAAAAAGCAGACCATCGGGGTTGAGGTGGAGATGAACAGCATTGCAAGGGACAAAGCAGCGAGGGTTGCCGCAAACTTTTTCGGCACAGGAAGATACGAAAGCACAGCGGCAAGGAACGGTTATAGCACATGGAGCGCATGGGACACAGACGGCAGGGAGTGGAAATTCCAGAAGGATGTGAGCATCGCAGGGCCGGACAGCGAAAAGTGCGAACTGGTGACGCCGATCCTAACCTACGCGGACATCGAAACCCTGCAGGAGCTCATCCGGCAGTTACGGCACGCCGGGGCAAAAAGCGATGCGGGAAGGGGCTGCGGGGTACACATCCACATCGGAGCGAAAGGCCACACGCCGCAGAGCCTCAGAAACCTCGCCAACATCATGGCAAGCCACGAAAGCCTGATCGCGGATGCCTTAAACCTTGACCGGTGGAGGATGAACCGCTACTGCCGCACGGTTGACCCTCGGTTTTTGGAGCAGGTCAACCGGAAAAAGCCGCAGACGATGGCAGACCTCGCGGACATCTGGTACACAAGCCACGGTGCAAACTACGGCAGAAGCCAGCACTACAACGACAGCCTCTACCATATGCTGAATTACCACGCAACCTTTACCAAAGGCACGGTCGAGTTTCGGCTCTTCCAGTTCGACGAACCTACGGCGGAACGCAGGGGCGGCCTCCACGCAGGGCAGCTTAAAAGCTACATCCAGCTCTGCCTTGCACTCAGCCAGATGGCGAAGGAAGTCAAGACGGCAAGCCCGAAGCCGCAGCAGAACGAAAACCCGAAATACGCCATGCGGACATGGCTCCTCCGGCTCGGCTTCATCGGGGACGAATTCAAGACCGCAAGGGACATCCTTACAAGGAGGCTTGCGGGGGACGCATCCTTCCGCAACGGAAGGGCTGCTTGAAGGGACCGCAGGAGGTAGCCTCCTGCCACCTTTCCTGCCGCGGAAACGGCAGTGGACCGCTCCGGCGGTCTTAAGGTGGTAGAAGGGTACCCCCTTCGGAAAGGACGGATTCAAAAATGGAAAAAAGATACTACATTGCTTACGGCTCAAATTTAAACATCCCACAGATGCGGATGCGCTGCCCTGGGGCGAGGATCATCGGCACTTCGGTAATTGAGGGTTACCGGCTGCTGTTCAAAGGCAGCAGGACCGGCTCCTACCTCACCATCGAGCCGCAGGAGGGCGCAGGTGTCCCCGTGGCGGCATGGGCGGTAACGGAGGAGGATGAGGCGGCTCTCGACCGCTACGAGGGCTTCCCCACTTTTTACTACAAAAAGGAGATGGAGCTACCCCTCAAGGGGATCAAAACCGGAAAGGTGCGGATGCGGAAGGTTTTCGTCTACATCATGCATGAGGACCGCCCTCTTGGGATTCCGAGAGAATCCTACATGGAGACCTGCAGGCAGGGCTACCGGAGCTTCGGATTCGACGAGGCATTTCTGGAACAGGCGTATGCCGACAGCGCGGAAGGGGCGCATGGATTTCCGGGTGGATGGGAAACGGGGGACACCTGCTTTCTGGTGACCAACCGGAAGAACGGCTGCACTGGAACCTACACCGTGAGGGGATTTGACGGGAAATATTTCTGCCTCCAGAACAGGCGGGGAAGCCGGTGCCATGCATCCCAGGGGCGGATGTTCCGTAGCAGGGAGGCGGCGCTCGCCCCACGGCGGGAAAATACGGAATCAGGAGGAAACCACGATGAAAGATAATGTTGACATGATTGCGAGGATTTCGGTCTGCCCCAGGTGCGGGCAGACCTACCACGGGAGGCCGGCAGTTTCACGGTGTTGTTCGGCAAATTATCTGCACCTACATT
>BLMD01000233.1 GCA_011959925.1 Lachnospiraceae bacterium | reverse complement strand
AGAATGCTTGAATCTGGAAATATCAGTTTTGACGACTTACAGGTTGAGAAATATGCAGCAGATTTGGAGACTTATTGGAGTAATAATAAACCGGTTTTCAAACTGGATTCCGTTAGCTTCTTGTATATTTGGGGCAGCCTTATTACATGGGCAATGATTACAGTATTGTGTTTCATAATCGGAATATTATCATATGCGAAATTGCCATCTGAGATTCCGGTTCAATGGAACAACGGAATAGCAACTTCGGTTGTAGATAAGAAATTTATTTTTGTATATCCATTCGCTTGTGTCTGTATCCGTATTTTGTTAAGACCCGTTATCTATGTAAGATTTTTAATAAACTATATCTATAGAGAACTTATAACAGAATATTTGTCAAACTATTTATGTTTTATTGTTCTGTCAGTAGAGGTGTTTTCTATAATGTTTGTATATGGATGGATAAAAAGTGTAGTTGCTGTATTACTTGTAGATACAGTAGCGCTTATTGGAATATTGATTGTCGGAATCACTAAAGTAAGTTTGGATCATAGTCCGGCATTCAAATAATACTATCAAAAGTTTTATCCCTTGAATTCTTATCTGTCAAAGCCTTAAATTTCAAGTCTAAAAAGCTATGTTTTTCACAACTCTATACATATAATTGTGTTCGGCAAACCTTAAGATAGATTGCCAAAGTTGCCAACAATATTAGACAAGTAATACCAAACATAACCATCATTTGGTAATGCGGAAAGATTATACAGAGATACAATGGCGTTAAGCTGCTTGCCATTCCAACTCCAACCGTAGCTAAAACTGAAATTGCCCCACCTTTTACCGCATAATACTCGCTTGTCCAATCATACTTAGGAAACTTGATATTCAGATAAATACCAAGAACTGAAATGAAAAAAGCATATACCGTAGGGATAATAAACAACAGTACAGTCTGCATCAAGGAACACGGAATCGCAATTCTGATAAAAATTGCACTAACATATAAAACAGGAAGTATCACTGTTAAATTTACCGCAATTTTAGAATTGTAAACTGTCCTTGCCTGTGTTGGAGCGGAACACATAATCCATCGGTTTTTTCCCTCTAAAGACAAGGATGCTGCTGTGGTAGAAGTCATGGCCACAAAAACAGCAAGTGCAATCGGCATGATAGTTTGAATGATGCTCATAATTCCCATCGTTTCTATTTGCTGACGTAAAGCAGGCGGCATAAAAAATACTGCCACAAGTGCCGCAACAAAAAGCAGGACAATTCCAATACATGAATTTAAGGCATAAATCGTACATGAACTTAATCGACGAAGCTCCTTTTTATACAATGCCATAAATGGAGATGAAGATTTTAATGTTCCCATTTTATACTCTTTTTTTGCATAATGTGAGAATACCGCTGTATTCAATCTTTTATAATAATGAGAAACAATCGTTATGAAAGCTATGCCCAGCAACAGGGAACCAGCTGCAAAGATAACAAAGCCTACCCAATCATTATGTAATAAGGCATTTGTAAAAAGAATAGCAGGTGGATAAAATTTGTTTACCGCTTCTGCCATTGCAACGCCTAAATTAGTTATCTGCGCCTCATCCATTGATTGTGTTCTTGCGGAAGCAAATACAATCATCAGTACGGCAGCCGTACTCAAAACCAATGAAAAAACATTTTTGTGTCTTGAACGTGATGAAACCGCAACAATTAAAACACCTAATGATAATGAAATAATCATGGGAATAATCGGTGTCAAAAATAACGCCCCCACTAAGAACAGGTAATTAAAAATCGGCGGATGTTCGTATACAACATAGATAAGGCTTGACGGCAGCATGGCTATAAAGCCAATTATCAGATTGATGAGATACAGCATCGTTATACGGCTTGTTACGATAGAAATCGTACTTACAGGCATGGACATAACCATATCATAATCTTTTAATCCAATAAGCACTCCTGTACTTTTAACAAATGTAAGGGTCAAAGCTGCTAAAGAGCAGACCACTACCATGAGCGTTGGTAATGCTTCGCTGAGTCCCGCTTCTGCCATGCTATTGCTGAATTTTGCCGTATAGACTACAAGAATGGCAATGACGGTAAGTCCTAAAGCGCCAATAATCGCAGAACGTTGTTTTTCCTGTTTATCACGAGAATGAATCAATCGGTTAATTCCGAAAAGATTGTATAACTGCATTCTCAAGAGATGCTTATAATTGCCTTTCATTTTCAACTACCTCCATGAATACATCTTCAAGACTATGGCTTCCTTTGATTTCTTCCATTGTTCCACTTTCTATCAATTTACCGTTATTGATGATAGTAACCTTATCACACAATTTTTCGGCAACTTCAAGCACATGTGTAGAGAAAAAAATTGCTGTCCCTGCATCACAAAGTTGACGCATCATCTTTTTTAAACGGAAAGATGCTTCTGGGTCAAGACCAACAAATGGTTCGTCCAACACCAAAAGCTGTGGAGAATGTACAAATGCGCCAATCAACGCAAGTTTCTGCTTCATACCATGCGAATAAGAGCTGATTAAATCTCCAAGACTGTCCGTTAATTTGAGAACATCCGCATATTTTTGTATTCTTGAAACTCTTTCTTTGGCAGGAACAGAAAACATATCACACATATAGTTTAAATATTGGATGCCTGTTATAAAGTCATATAAGTCGGGATTATCTGGGATATAAGCTGTCATAGATTTGCATTTCACAGGCTCGTTCTTTACAGAATGACCGTTTATAAGGATTTCTCCCTCATCAAAGTCCATTATCCCGACAATCGCACGGATTGTTGTTGTTTTCCCCGCACCATTGTGACCAATAAATGCATGGATTTCTCCTTCTTTTACACTCAAATTCAGACTGTCAACAGCCTTTTTATTTCCAGAATAAACTTTAGAATAATTCCTAATTTCTAATACGGCGTCCATTTTACTTGCCTCCTTTAAATTTTAGTTTTTGTACTTTTTCACAATTGCCCAGTAAAGGATTGCGGGTACAGGAGCAAATAATAGAATAAAATATTTATTTACAACCGAACCAGAACCAGACACTCCAAAGTGTAATGGGATTTCCTGCGGCAATAAAAAAGTTAATGCTGCTAATACAACAAAAGTTGCAAATGTTATGATAATGCATTTTTTCTTCATAGGTCCTACCTCTCTTTTTGCTATCATTATGATAATAGTATCATATTGATAACAAAAAGTCAAGAAAAATCCCGTCCATCACTGAGAACAGGCGGGAAATTTTTAATCCATTTTAGGCGGAGAAATAATAACGCCAATAGAATGCAGTTTTCGCCCCGCTGCTGGTGTGTTGTTTCCATAAGGCTTTATTGCATCCCGAATATTTCTAATTAACATCTCAAGTTCTTCATCCGTTAGATAAAGAGGGGATAAGGAAAAACCGGATTTATCCTTTGCAATGTTTATATCATCCCGTTTACAATAATCTTGGAATAGCTCCGCAAAGCCAATGATATATTGCATAAACGACTGCATATAGGCTTCACCAGAGTTGCTGTCTAAGATTTCTTTAAAATCTTTTGTCATATCAATATCTATCGCATAAGTCTTTTCTAAAGCACCTCTGACTTGCGTTTGATTTACAATTTTTAATACTTTGTCATTTGTCATTCTCTTCAAATAGCGGTAAAGAGTTGCAGGCGGAATATCCGAAAAGGTTTGGGATAAATGTTTAGCAGTAGTTTCTCCACATTTCTGTATTTCCAGAAATAGTTTGCATTTAATCGGGTTCGTCAATACATCCATGATTTTTTTATCCATGCATATCCCTCCAATAATTCGGTTTATTTGATAATATTATCATTTTGGTACTAGAAATTCAAGATCCCTTCATTGATGATAATCTAAGATTACAGACCCAAAAATGGCAAAGTTTTTATACCAATGTCATTTAGTTAAGGCATTAGCAGTGACGCTCTTTACAGAGCAAGGGGCTGTCGCACTAAATAATTAGTGCGCAGCTCCTTTTCTGTACAAAAAATT
>BLMD01000232.1 GCA_011959925.1 Lachnospiraceae bacterium | reverse complement strand
GACGGAAGGACGGGAGAGTTTTTCGACAGCCCTGTTACGATCGGACACATGCATTACCTGAAACTGCATCATCTGGTGGACGATAAGATTCATGCGCGTTCTACCGGACCGTACTCGCTGGTAACGCAGCAGCCGCTGGGCGGAAAAGCGCAGTTCGGCGGACAGCGTTTCGGAGAGATGGAAGTTTGGGCGCTGGAGGCATACGGCGCATCGTATACGCTGCAGGAGATTTTAACCGTGAAGTCCGATGATGTTGTGGGACGTGTTAAGACATATGAGGCGATAATCAAAGGCGACAATATTCCGGAGCCGGGCATTCCGGAATCCTTCAAGGTACTGTTAAAAGAGCTTCAGTCTCTGGGACTGGATGTAAAAGTGCTGGATGAAGACAGAGAAGAAGTCGAATTGATGGAGACCAGCGAATACGGCAATACAGATTTGAACGCGATTATTGCGGGTGATAAGGATTTTGCATTTGAAGACAGTGAGTCCTTCGGAAAAATGGGATTTACGAAACAGGAATTTGATGCGGAAAACGAGGAACTGGTAGATATTGAAGAAGACAGTGAAGAAGATGACGACTTCGATGTAATCGATTTTGAAGAAGAAGTTCTTGAGGAAGAGTAAATAGAAGGGAGCGTCAGAAATGCCAGAAACAACAAAAAAAGAGACGTACCAGCCAATTGCGTTTGATGCGATCAAAATAGGCCTGGCTTCTCCGGAAAAGATCAGGGAATGGTCTAGGGGAGAGGTAAAGAAACCGGAGACCATCAATTACCGGACGTTAAAACCGGAAAAAGACGGATTGTTCTGTGAAAAGATCTTCGGGCCAAGCAAAGACTGGGAATGCCATTGTGGAAAATACAAAAAAATCCGCTATAAGGGCGTAGTCTGCGACCGATGCGGAGTGGAAATTACAAAAGCAAGCGTGCGGAGAGAGAGGATGGGTCATATCGAGCTGGCGGCTCCCGTATCCCATATCTGGTACTTTAAGGGGATCCCAAGCCGTATGGGACTGATTCTTGACCTTTCTCCGAGAACATTGGAAAAAGTGCTTTATTTTGCATCCTATATCGTACTGGAATCCGGAAATACCAACCTGACATACAAACAGGTACTCTCAGAGGCGGAATATCAGGAAGCAAGAGAACAGTACGGAAATGCGTTCCGTGTAGGGATGGGGGCGGAGTCGATTTTGGAATTGTTAGAGTCGATCGATCTGGAAAAAGATTCTGCGGAATTAAAGGCAGAATTAAAAGACGCCACCGGACAGAAACGGGCAAGAATTATCAAAAGACTGGAAGTGGTAGAGGCATTCCGTGAATCCGGCAACCGCCCGGATTGGATGATTATGACGGTGATTCCGGTTATCCCGCCGGATCTTCGTCCTATGGTACAGCTGGACGGCGGCCGTTTTGCAACTTCAGATTTAAACGATCTGTACCGCAGGATCATTAACAGAAATAATCGTTTGAGAAGGCTTTTAGAGCTTGGAGCACCGGATATCATTGTGCGTAACGAAAAAAGGATGCTTCAGGAAGCGGTAGACGCTTTGATTGACAACGGCAGGAGAGGACGGCCCGTGACGGGTCCGGGAAACCGTGCGCTGAAATCACTGTCCGATATGTTAAAGGGAAAAGGCGGACGATTCCGCCAAAATCTGCTTGGAAAACGTGTCGATTATTCCGGCCGTTCCGTTATTGTCGTCGGACCGGAGCTTAAGATTTATCAGTGCGGTCTTCCGAAAGAAATGGCAATTGAATTATTCAAACCGTTTGTTATGAAGGAACTGGTATCGGGCGGCAAAGCACATAATATCAAGAGTGCCAAGAAAATGGTAGAACGCCTGCAGCCGGAAGTGTGGGATGTGCTTGAAGAAGTCATCAAAGAACATCCGGTTATGTTAAACCGTGCGCCTACGCTGCATCGTTTGGGGATTCAGGCGTTTGAGCCGATTCTGGTAGAAGGTAAGGCGATTAAGCTGCATCCGCTGGTATGTACGGCATACAACGCCGATTTCGACGGCGACCAGATGGCGGTTCATCTTCCGCTGTCAGTGGAAGCTCAGGCGGAATGCCGGTTTATGCTGCTTTCACCCAATAACCTCTTAAAACCTTCGGACGGCGGTCCGGTAGCCGTACCGTCTCAGGATATGGTGCTTGGAATTTATTATCTTACGCAGGAGAGACCGGGGGCGCTTGGAGAGGGAAAAGCGTTTAAAAATGTAAACGAAGCGATTTTGGCATATGAAAATAAAGCGCTGACACTGCATTCCCGCATCAAAGTCCGCGTGACCAAAACCCAGGCAGACGGAACACAAGTATCCGGCATGATCGAATCTACCTTGGGACGTTTTATCTTTAATGAGATTATTCCGCAGGATCTTGGTTTTGTCGATCGGAGCGATCCGGAAAAAGAACTGAATCTGGAAGTGGATTTTCATGTCGGAAAGAAACAGCTAAAACAGGTTCTGGAAAAAGTTATTAATGTGCATGGCGCAACCAAAACGGCAGAAGTATTGGATGATATCAAATCCATCGGTTACAAATACTCTACCAGAGCTGCTATGACGGTATCTATTTCCGATATGACCGTTCCGCCGCAGAAGCCGCAGATGATTGAGGAAGCCCAGGATACGGTCGATAAGATCATGCGCCAGTATAAAAGAGGTTTGATTACTGACGAAGAGAGATATAAAGAAGTTATTCAGACTTGGAAAGAAACGGATGACGAGCTGACAAGCGCACTGCTTGGAGGGCTTGATAAATATAACAATATCTTTATGATGGCAGACTCCGGCGCCCGGGGTTCGGATAAGCAGATTAAGCAGCTTGCAGGTATGCGAGGGCTTATGGCGGATACGACGGGACGTACGATCGAGCTGCCGATTAAATCCAATTTCCGTGAAGGGTTAGACGTATTGGAATATTTTATGTCTGCGCACGGAGCCAGAAAAGGACTTTCCGATACCGCGCTGCGTACTGCCGATTCCGGATACCTGACAAGGCGTCTGGTCGACGTATCGCAGGAACTGATAGTTCATGAATCCGATTGCATCGGAGAAACCGGAAAAGAAATTCCGGGTATGTGGGTAACGGCATTTATGGACGGAAAAGAAGAGGTGGAGAGTCTTCAGGAAAGGATTACGGGACGTTTTTCCTGTAATACGATCTGTGACAAAGACGGTAATGTACTGGTGGAAGCCAATCATATTATCACGCCGCGCCGCGCAGCCGCAATCATGGGCAAAGGCGTAGGCGAAGACGGAAAACCGATCGATAAAGTGAAAATCCGTACCATTCTTACCTGCCGTTCTCATGTGGGCGTCTGTGCGAAATGCTACGGCGCAAATATGGCCACCGGCCAGGCGGTACAGGTAGGCGAGGCTGTCGGAATTATTGCGGCACAGTCGATCGGAGAACCCGGCACGCAGCTTACCATGCGTACGTTCCATACCGGAGGCGTTGCGGGTGACGATATCACACAGGGTCTTCCCCGTGTGGAAGAAATTTTTGAGGCAAGAAAGCCGAAAGGACTTGCGATTATTACCGAGTTTGCAGGTACGGCAGAAATTCGGGATACCAAGAAGAAACGTGAAGTGGTCGTAACGAATCACGAGACGGGAGAAACGAAAACGTATCTGATCCCGTACGGTTCCCGCATTAAAATCATGGACGGAGCCGTATTGGAGGCCGGTGATGAATTGACAGAGGGTTCTGTAAATCCGCATGATATCTTAAAGATCAAAGGAGTCCGTGCGGTACAGGATTACATGCTGCAGGAAGTTCAGCGCGTATACCGTCTGCAGGGTGTGGAAATCAATGACAAACATATTGAGGTGATCGTCCGGCAGATGTTAAAGAAGGTCCGTATCGAAAATAACGGAGATTCCGAATTCTTACCGGGAACGCTGGTGGATATTTTAGACTTTGACGATGTCAATGAGAAGCTGGAAGAAGAAGGAAAAGAACCGGCAGAGGGCAAGCAGGTACTGTTGGGAATTACGAAGGCATCTCTGGCAACCAATTCGTTCCTGTCGGCAGCATCGTTCCAGGAAACGACAAAGGTTCTGACAGAAGCTGCCATTAAGGGAAAAGTAGATCCTCTGATCGGGTTAAAGGAAAATGTAATTATCGGTAAATTGATTCCGGCAGGTACGGGAATGAAGAGATACCGGGATTTAAGACTGGATTCTGATGTAATGGAAGAAGAGTATCTGGATTTTGAAGACGAATTCGACGAATATGAAGTCGATGAAATTATGGAATAAAATCAGTTTGCAGGAATGATACAGCACCGCCGCTTTTGTGAAGAAAGCGGCGGTGTTTATTATAAAGAGGATTGGCGTGCGGATTATAAGGAAATATTGTATGCATTACAGACAGATCTGCATACGGCTTCCTCCTGGTGGATCTGAAGTTTCGTAGAGTATTCCACTCTGCGATCGTTACAGATCAATCAGCAGTTTAGCGCTGGCAGACAACGATTTGACGTGTATTTTGACGGCAAAAAGCAATATTTTTTGTTTTAATTCTGCTTTCTATTTATTTATAATATGATAAAAAACGCTTTTTTGTCAAGATTTTGTATTAGTTAGTTTTTATCTAGTCTTTGACTGGTATATTGACGGTAATTAAAATCCAGCTATGGTAAAAAATGGCTTTTCCATCTGCAAATCATTATTAAAATAATGGTATTGGTATAAATTATTTCATTTATCTTGACATTGTATGTATTGAAACGTATAATTTTGTCCATAAAATAAGAAAAAAATATCGCAGAGTGGAATACTCTACGATAAATGTCAAGCCAAACCAGGGAGGTGGTTTGTATGAAATCTTGGAACAAAAAAGAAAAAAGAAATTATTTCATTGCATATACGTTGCTGTTTTCGATTGTCATGGTATTCGTCTTTGGGATTTTTGCCTATTATAAAAAGGATATGATCTGGAAAGAAGACGGACTGAAACAGCATTATATTTCCCTGGCGTATTTTGGAAAGTGGGGGCGTGAAATTATAACGAATATTTTTGTGCGTCATACGTTTCAAATTCCGCTGTGGGATTTTCATCTCGGATACGGTTCGGATATTTTGACAACCCTGCATTATTATGTAATCGGAGATCCGCTGAATCTTTTGAGTATTTTTGTGCCGCAGGCTTATACGGAAGATCTCTATCAAGCGCTGATTGTGATTCGGATGTATTTGGCAGGGATTGGCTTTAGCTGTTACTGTATGGAAATGAGGAAGGGAAGAATGGCGGCGCTTGCCGGTTCCTTGAATTATGTGTTTTGTTCTTATATGATGTTTGGGCTTTACCGGCATCCCTTTTTTATCAATCCTATGATACTTCTTCCGTTTTTGCTGATCGGAGCGGAGAGGATTTTCCGAAAAGAAAAAGAAGTATTTTTTTCGCTTATGGTATGTGCCGCTGCAGTCAGCAACTTTTATTTTTTCTATACGCTTGTATTTGCCGTTTGTTTTTATGTTTTCGTACGGTTTTATACGCTGGAAGGAAGTCATTCGCTGCGGCGGTTGTGTTCGGTCGTGTTTCGCTTCGCCGGATATGCCTGTGTGGGAGTCTGTATGGCAGCCTTTTTGCTGCTTCCCGTGATCCTGCAATTTTTGGGTACAAGCCGTATGGATGCGGTACAGGTGCATCCGGCGTTATATCCCGCTGCCTGGTACCAAAAATTGCCGTTCCAGTTTTTGCTGCCGGATAAGCTGGGGGAATGGACGAATCTGGGATTTACGGCGCCTGCGCTGTTTGCGGTATTTGTTCTGTTCGGAAAAAGAAAACGGCACACGGCGTTAAAAGTATCTTTTCTGGTGATGACGGGGATGCTGTGTATTCCGTGGTTTGGAAGGGCGCTGAACGGCTTTTCCTATGTTTCGAATCGATGGGATTATATCTATGCCGGACTGATCTCATGGATTCTTGTGACGGTATGGGAAGAGTTTGGAGAGTTAAAGCAGAGGGACGGGATCATTACCGCCGTCTTCTGCGGAATTTATCTGCTCTATACCGTGACTAAGGCGAATCGGGAACTAAAATTATGGGTGTTTGGGATCTTTGCGTTTACCGTACTGTCCGCTTATGCGATTTCCTGTTTTGATCGGAAGAACGGCAGATTCAGGCGGATCTCTGCGGTGATGTTCTGTACGGTGTTTGTCCATATCGGTATCAATTGGGTCATTCTGCTGACAGGAATCGGCAATGGCAGAATCGGACAATTTGTAGATGCGGGAACCGCGTTTTGCAGAACGACGACAAGCGCTCCTTACGCCGTTTCTGCGTTTTCAAATGAAGAAAAAGAATTTTTCCGCTTTGAGACAGATGAGACGACGATGAAAAATACATCCGCGCTGGCAGGCGTAAACGGGATTCAGTATTTTTGGAGCCTGGAAAACCGCGATATCTCTGATTATTTAAGAGGCATGAAATTAAACCGGTTTCGTTCGTTCAACTATTCAAATTTGGACTGCCGGACATTTCTGGGCGCACTTGCGGGTGTGAAGTATTTTGTGCAGAGAAAATCGGATGTCCTGCCGTTTGGATATGAATTTAAAGATACGGTAGTGATCGGAAACAGGGGTTACAATATTTATGAAAATCAATATGCGCTTCCTTTGGGATACACCTATGATGTCCGTATCCCAAATAAAGTCTGGCAGAATATGGATCCTTTTGAGCGGCAGGAAGCGCTGATGCAGGGGATTCTTCTGGAAGAAGGAGCCGAAGATATTCCGGGGCTGCAGGAGCGCGTGCCTTTGTCTTCTTCGCAGACGCTGGATTATACGGTTACCTGTGACGATGGGGCGGTAAGGCTTAAGGACGGGAGTTTTGATATTCGGAAAAAGGGCGCAGCCGTTCGTCTGTCGTTTGAGGGGAAGGAAAACTGTGAGACGTATCTTTATCTGCGGGGAGTCGATTCGGATGCGGAAAGCCTGAAAAGAGATCTGATGATGTTTGAGATTTCTTCCGATGTTTCGCATAACCAGATGTACTATCATACCCCATATCATAAATACAATGACGGACAGAGAGATTTTGTGATTCATCTGGGATATCATAAAGAGGCGCAGTCGTCCGTTACGATAAAATTTTCCGGGAAAGGCAGCTATCGGTTTGACGAAATGAAAGTGGTCTGCCAGCCGATGGATGAGTACCCGAAGCAGGCTGCGGCTCTTCGGGAATGCAGGATGGAGAATGAACAAATCGGAACAAATCATATCAGCGGGACGATCGACCTTCCAAAAGATCAGGTGTTATGTCTTTCCGTGCCTTACAGCAGAGGCTGGAGGGCAAAGGTGGACGGAAAAGAAGCGGCGCTGTTAAAGGCAAATGTGATGTATATGGCGCTGCCTTTAACGGCAGGAGAGCATACGATCGAACTTTCTTACCGGACGCCCGGTTTATATGCCGGTGTGGGAATCAGTCTTGCAGGGATTGTTTTGTTTGTATTTTTATGGCGAAAACGGAAAAAGTGCGAAAAAACGGCTTGACAAAGCCGTTTTTCCCTTTTATAATGATTTAGCGTGTATACAAGCGCATAAATTACAAATCATATCACAGGAGGTGAAACAAATGCCAACATTTAACCAGTTAGTAAGAAAAGGACGTCAGACATCTGTTAAGAAGTCAACCGCACCGGCGCTTTTGAAAGGATATAACTCTTTGAATAAGAAGCCGATCGATACTGCTTCACCGCAGAAGAGAGGTGTCTGCACAGCAGTAAAGACAGCTACTCCTAAGAAGCCGAACTCTGCATTAAGAAAGATCGCCAGAGTACGTCTTTCCAACGGAATTGAGGTTACAAGCTACATTCCGGGTGAAGGACATAACTTACAGGAGCACAGCGTTGTTCTTATCCGCGGCGGCAGGGTAAAAGACTTACCAGGTACGAGATACCATGTAATCAGAGGTACGCTTGATACTGCCGGTGTCGCTAACAGAAAACAGGCTCGTTCCAAGTACGGCGCTAAGAGACCGAAAGACGCTAAGAAATAGGAATGGGCAGCCAATAGTATCACAAACAGATCTAAAGGTTAGTGTTGGGATTATGTTTCATATGAAAAGAAATAGATTTCCGCACGAAACACATTAGAGGACACATGTGAGTACCGTTGAATTAATCAAAGGAACGATAAGCAGTCTGATTTAGAAAATGATTAAGGAGGGAAGTACCGTGCCGCGTAAAGGACATACTCAGAAAAGAGACGTTTTAGCAGATCCGTTATACAATAACAAAGTGGTTACAAAGCTGATCAACAACATCATGTTGGACGGTAAGAAAGGCGTAGCACAGAAAATTGTATACGGCGCTTTTGAAAAAGTAGAAGAAAAGACAGAGAAGCCAGCTCTTGAGGTTTTCGAACAGTGCATGAATAACGTAATGCCGCTGCTGGAAGTAAAGGCAAGACGTATCGGGGGCGCGACGTATCAGGTTCCGATCGAAGTAAGACCGGACAGACGTCAGGCTTTAGCGCTTCGCTGGCTGGTGGCTTATTCTCGCAAAAGAGGCGAGAAGACCATGAGAGACCGTCTCGCAAATGAGATTATGGATGCTGCAAACAATACCGGAGCATCCGTAAAGAAAAAAGAAGATATGCATAAGATGGCAGAAGCGAACAAGGCGTTTGCACACTACAGATTCTAATCGGTTTGCAGCGAAACTGCCGTATTAGACAAAATAAGGAGGAATAATCCATTGGCTGGAAGAGAATATCCATTGGAGAGAACCAGAAACATTGGTATTATGGCGCACATCGATGCCGGTAAGACGACATTGACCGAGCGTATTTTATATTATACCGGTGTCAATTATAAGATTGGTGATACTCACGAAGGAACTGCTACCATGGACTGGATGGAACAGGAGCAGGAAAGGGGTATCACGATTACTTCGGCTGCTACGACATGTCACTGGACTCAGCAGGAAAACTGCAAACCAAAAGAGGGCGCTTTGGAACATCGTATCAATATTATCGACACGCCCGGGCATGTTGATTTTACAGTTGAAGTGGAGCGTTCCCTTCGTGTATTGGACGGCGCTGTCGGCGTCTTCTGTGCAAAAGGCGGAGTGGAACCGCAGTCAGAAAACGTATGGCGTCAGGCTGACACCTACAATGTACCGAGGATGGCATTTATCAATAAAATGGATATCCTTGGCGCAAATTTCTATGGAGCTGTAGACCAGATCCGTACAAGACTGGGCAAGAATGCGATCATTCTTCAGCTTCCAATCGGAAAAGAAGATGATTTCCAGGGAATCATCGACTTATTCGAAATGAAGGCATATATCTACAATGATAATAAAGGCGAGGATGTTTCTATCGTTGATATACCTGACGATATGAAAGACGACGCCGAACTCTACCATACGGAATTGGTGGAGAAAGTCTGTGAATTAGACGACGATTTAATGATGCAGTATCTGGAAGGCGAGGAACCGTCTGTAGAAGAGATGAAAAAGGTTCTTCGGAAAGCGACCTGCGAATGTACGGCAGTTCCGGTTTGCTGCGGTTCTGCATACCGCAACAAAGGCGTTCAGAAATTATTGGATGCTGTATTGGAGTATATGCCGGCGCCGACCGATATCGCATCCATTCAGGGTACCGATATGGACGGCAACGAAATTGAGCGTCATTCTTCCGATGAAGAGCCGTTCTCTGCCCTGGCGTTTAAGATTATGGCGGATCCGTTTGTAGGAAAGCTTGCATTTTTCCGTGTATATTCCGGAACAATGAAGTCCGGTTCTTACGTATTAAATGCGACAAAGGGCAAAAAAGAACGTGTCGGACGTATCCTTCAGATGCATGCCAACAAGAGACAGGAACTTGATGTTGTGTATTCCGGAGATATTGCGGCTGCGGTTGGTTTTAAATTCACCACAACGGGCGATACCATCTGCGACGATCAGCATCCGGTTATTTTAGAGTCCATGGAATTCCCGGAGCCTGTAATCGAGCTTGCGATTGAGCCGAAAACAAAGGCAGGACAGGGCAAGATGGGAGAGGCTTTGGCAAAACTTGCAGAAGAAGATCCTACGTTCCGTGCCCACACGGATCAGGAGACCGGACAGACGATCATTGCCGGAATGGGCGAGCTCCATCTGGAGATTATCGTAGACCGGCTGCTCCGCGAATACAAAGTAGAGGCAAATGTAGGCGCTCCGCAGGTTGCATACAAAGAAACCTTTACAAAATCCGTGGATCAGGAATACAAATATGCGAAACAGTCCGGTGGACGCGGACAGTACGGACACTGTAAAGTTCGTTTTGAGCCGATGGATGCCAACGGAGAAGAATTATATAAATTTGAATCCGAAGTTGTCGGAGGTACGATTCCGAAAGAATATATCCCGGCAGTCGGTGCAGGTATTGAGGAAGCTACAAAAGCAGGTTTGCTCGGCGGATATCCGGTAGTCGGTATTCACGCAGTCGTATACGACGGTTCTTATCATGAAGTCGATTCCTCCGAAATGGCGTTCCATATCGCAGGATCCATGGCGTTTAAAGAAGCCATGAAGAAAGCGGCTCCGGTACTTCTTGAGCCGATTATGAAAGTGGAAGTTACGATGCCGGAAGAATATATGGGAGATGTCATCGGCGATATCAATTCACGCCGCGGACGGATCGAGGGTATGGATGACCTTGGCGGCGGTAAGATTGTGCGTGCATTCGTTCCGCTTTCCGAAATGTTCGGTTATTCCACGGATTTACGTTCCAAGACACAGGGACGCGGTAACTACTCTATGTTCTTCGAGAAATATGAGCAGGTACCGAAAAATGTTCAGGAGAAACTGCTTGCTTCTAAAGAAAAATAATTTGTCTGGAAAAGCTTGAAAAACTTGGCAATCTTAGATATAATCAGAGTTAGCCGAGAACTGGACAGTGATATTTATTAAAAGATATTGCCCGTAATCCGGGCGTAAGATTAAGGAGGACGTTTTAAAATGGCAAAGGCTAAATTTGAAAGAACAAAACCACATTGTAACATTGGAACCATCGGTCACGTAGATCATGGTAAAACAACTTTGACAGCCGCTATCACGAAAGTGCTTTCCGAGAGAGTTGCCGGTAATACAGCTACTGATTTTGAAAATATCGATAAAGCTCCGGAGGAAAGAGAAAGAGGTATTACAATTTCTACCGCTCACGTTGAGTATGAGACAGATAAGAGACATTACGCACACGTTGACTGCCCGGGTCATGCCGACTACGTTAAGAACATGATCACCGGAGCTGCTCAGATGGACGGTGCGATCCTTGTAGTAGCTGCTACAGACGGTGTTATGGCTCAGACAAAAGAGCATATCTTATTATCCCGTCAGGTAGGCGTTCCTTATATCGTAGTATTCATGAACAAGTGCGATATGGTTGACGACGCTGAGCTTCTGGAATTAGTAGAAATGGAAATCACAGAGCAGTTAGAAGAATACGGATTCAATGACTGTCCGATCATCCAGGGTTCTGCATTAAAAGCTCTCGAAGATCCGAACGGAGAGTGGGCAGATAAAGTTATGGAATTAATGGCAACCGTTGACGACTATATTCCGGATCCGGAACGTGATACAGATAAACCGTTCTTAATGCCGGTTGAGGACGTATTCACGATCACAGGACGTGGTACGGTTGCAACAGGTAGAGTAGAAAGAGGAACGCTGCACTTAAGTGACGAGCTTGAAATCCTGGGCGTGAAAGAAGACGTTCAGAAGACAGTCGTAACCGGTATCGAAATGTTCCGTAAGATGTTGGATGAAGCTCAGGCCGGAGACAACATCGGTGCATTACTTCGTGGTATCAACCGTGACCAGATCGTCCGCGGACAGGTTCTTGCAAAACCGGGTTCTGTTACCTGCCACAATAAGTTCACGGCTCAGGTTTACGTTCTGACAAAAGACGAAGGTGGACGTCATACACCGTTCTTCAACAACTATCGTCCGCAGTTCTACTTCAGAACAACCGACGTAACGGGCGTTTGCCAGTTACCGGGTGGTACAGAGATGTGTATGCCTGGCGATAACGTAGAGATGACGATCGAATTGATTCATCCGGTAGCAATGGAGCAGGGTCTTACATTTGCTATTCGTGAGGGTGGACGTACAGTAGGTTCAGGTCGTGTGGCTACTATCGTTGAGTAATTGAAAATTTATTGAATTTATGGGACTTTCCGAGATTTTTCGGAAAGTCCTTTTTTTGGTGTGGTGAGATTGGTAAGCCGTGATAACAGAATGATAACAAAAATTCGCTTATCATAATAAAAATGTTTGTCGTGTTATCCTTTTTTAGATTTTGAAGAATCTAATTTGAGCAATTCTTTATTTTTTTCAATGTATTCTTTCCATACAGCTTCTCGGTCTTTCTGGTTTGTATTTTCATATTTTTCGGCATATTCGTCATGGAGTGCCTTTAGCTGATCCATGAGGGGCGTGTCAGAAGGGAGTTTCCCTCTGCGGATACGGGCGTACAGTCTGTTATATGATTTTGTAAATTCCGTATGAATCGGATGGCTGAATAATTTTTCCTTATAGGATTTTCGGCTGGCGTATTCATTGCATGTTGTGGAAGTGTCTCTGTATATTCTTGTGCAGTATTCTTGGTTGGAAGTGTACTTCACATGAAAATATCCGTTGCATAGTTTGCATTTTTTGATAACAAGGTCATCTTTCAGTAGCAGTCTGATGCCAATACATAAAAATTGTTTGAAGGAGGTAATGGGATATTTTTCGATTGCATTATCTGTAATAAGTTTAGAGGCATGATTTAGGTACTCTATCCAATCTTGTGTATTGGAATGAGCATCTGTTTGGGTATGGACGTCAGGTAGAAAAGTATCTTTTATCTCCATGGCGGATAATGCGTCTGATTGAAAATCCTGTTTACTGGCATATAGGCAGTAGGAATGGTATATTTCAGCTATTGCACTGCTGGGCAGTTGTAAGCCTTGCTTTGACGGTTCCATGATAACGTCATCTAAATAATCTCTTGCCTGTGTATATAAGGTTTCAAGACTGCCGACTTCTTCTGATAATAGTTTGGCGGCTTGAAGTAGTTCCGTATCGGCTGATTTTCCGGCTTGCTGATAGCAGGAGCGCATTATCATATGAAAAAAAGGATACAGATAAAACAGTGCCGGATGTCCTTCAAAGCAGGACTGCAATATCGGCATGATTTGTCCGACAGAAGCTTCAATATCTTTTGGTGTGTGTTCGCAGCAATATACATTGAAGGTTTCTTTGACAAAGGGACAGTCTATGCCGAGTAACGGTAAAAGAGATTTTAATTTCTGGAATGCCACAACAGCGGATTTCTTTTCTGGCATATCATAATCAAGAATTTCCATAATGTCTGTATGGATAGCCGCTTTTTTTATAAAATAGGCAGCGCTGCTTTTGTGCGTATTCTCATCATAAATGGAAGAAAGCGTTTCTTCATGGGTATGTCGGTTGATGCTGTAGGTTGCAACATTAAAGCGAAAATCATTTTTGATGATGTCTGGCAAATATAAATTCATAAGTAAAATTCCTTTCTATCAGATTAACGGCTTAAAATAGCTTCTCTCAGATGTAATTCTTTTTTTATAGATACAATATTATCACAAGATAAAAATAAATTCAACGAAATTATCTTGACAAATACTCGGCATTGATTTATCATAAGGAATAAGTCAAGATAAATATAAAATTAAAATTAAAAACTTGACAATATACAGCGTCAGTGCAGGAGGAGGGAGGTAGATGAATAAAAATTATATGGTAACGGCACAGGATATCGTTGATATGCTTAGTGTTTCTAAAGGACACGCATATAAAATTATCAGGCAGTTGAACAGGGAATTGGAAGATAGCGGTTATATTGTCGTGTCTGGTAAGGTTCCCAGAGCATATTGGGACAAGAAGTTTTACGGATATCAAAGCGTATTGACAACAATGTAACAGACGGTCGGCATATTATTTAGATTTTAGGATATGCGGCTGTAACGAAAAGCAATTTAAGGGCAGTTCTGCGGGACGGGTTTTATGGCAAATCGCAGACTGTCCTGATAAGAAAGGAGATTTTATGTCAGTCTATAAGGATGAACAGAGGGGAACATGGTATTGTATGTTCCGCTACAATAATTGGACGGGCAGGCAGAAACAAAAGTGTAAACGAGGTTTCAAGACAAAGAGGGAAGCAAAAGAGTATGAGGAGCAATTTATACAAACAACAGAAGCAGACATGAATATGAAAATGGGAGCTTTTATAGAGGTTTATTTTAGGGATAAGCAGGGTGAATTGAAAGAACGGTCAATCAAGAATAAGAGATATATGATTGAACGGCATATCCTTCCGTATTTTGAAAATAAGTCCATGAATGAAATTACACCGGCAGACATTATCCAGTGGCAGAACAAAATGCGGGAGGCAGGATATTCGCAGACATACCTGCGGATGCTTCAGAATCAGATGACAGCGTTATTTACTCACGCTTCAAACATCTACAACCTGACAAACAATCCCTGCAAAAAAGTAAAGAAAATGGGGAAGTCAGATGCGGATAAAATGGATTTCTGGACTTATGAGGAGTATCAGCAATTCATTAATACGATTGAAGTGGGAAGCAGATATTATGTGCTGTTTGAGATTTTATTCTGGACAGGAATGCGCATCGGAGAATTACTTGCTATAACGAAGAATGACATTGACTTTCAGGAGAATAACATATCTATTTCAAAAACTTATTACCGTACAGGGGGAAAAGATGTCATTACAATGCCTAAGACGGAACAGTCAGTCAGGACAATAGATATTCCCGAATTTCTGACACAGGAGATTAAGGCGTACTGTGATAAGCTGTATAAATTTCCCAGCAGTGAGAGGCTTTTCCCTATTGTATGTGAAGCGGTGCAGCATAAAATGGTAAGGCACATTCGGAAATCGGGAGTAAAAAGGATCAGGGTGCATGATTTAAGGCATTCAGCGTGCGCGTATCTCGCGCATCAGGGAGTGGCGCCTATGGTCATCAAGGAACGCATGGGACATAAGGACATCAAGATAACTCTGAATACATATGGGCATTTATATCCTAACGAGCAGAAGAAAGTTGCGGATATGCTAAACCGGAAGAGAAATGAAGCTGAAAATGGAAATGCCCCTGCTGGTAACAGAGACATTTCGGATGCAGATTAAATTGGTGGAACAATTTAATCTATGACATAAAAAGGACAAGCCTCTCTATGAAAACCTTGCAAATTTATTATAGCAGAGGCTTTCCTAAATGGAAAGGAGAACGATGGAAAATGAAACTGATTTATGAAAAATGTGGCAACTATTTAGTTCCAAACTTACTGCCGAATCCAGAGCCGGAAGGAGAGCTGAGAAAGTATGGGATGATGAGGAAAAATTATTTGGAAAATCATCATCGGGGAATCTATTCGGGGATGCTGTTAGAGGGAACATTGAAAGAGCATCTGCTCATGATACAGGAGCAGGCAGAAGGAAGGTTTGATGTAATCGTCCGTCAGATGGCGGAAAAAGAAAATGTGACAGAAAAGCTAAAAGCAACAGATCAAATGTCATGGGTTCGAAAAATGAACAGCATTAGAGCAAGGGCAGATGAAATTGCGAAAGATGAGATTATCTATATTTTGTAAAAAATAGCGTACTACTATTTTTGAGGTATCGTTCAGATTAGGGGATTGAGAAAAAATTTTTTCTTATCGCAGGACGATTGTATGTGAAAACGGAATGGCTGTCAAGGTTATATGAACGCCTTTGGGCGACCTTGATAGCCATTCCGTTTTCACATAAGGTCGCAGTCAAGCGAGAAAAAATATTTCTGGCATATTCATGCCAACTGTTTATATTATTTGCCAGAAACAAGAAAGCAGGTACTGCTTGTCGCCATCCATTTATAGGTCGGAAAATCTGCAATAGTTGGTATTTATCAATAGCTGGAATAGCAAGCGCTGGATGCGTTTATACGCACCCTCAAAAAATTAAAAATTTCTCTATGGAAAAATTTTGCTTTTTTGATTACAGAGGGGAGATTCCCCTGATCCCTTTGGCATAGATTTTTTGTGTTTACCATTACAAAGTGTTAGAATTTATATTGCTAGAAAATGTGACGTGATTTATAAAATTCGCACAAAATCATATAAAATTCGTTGAAAACAAAGAACATATGTGCTAAAATGCAAGCTAGAGATAATTATTTTTTTGAGGTGGGAAATGGATGATTATTGGATTGGAATAAATGAAGCCGCTAAGTATCTTGGAGTGAATAAAGATACAATTAGAAATTGGATTAAGAAGACGGATATTCCTGCTTGTAGAATGGGAAAGCTATGGAAGTTTAAGAAATCAGAGTTAGATGAGTGGGTGAAGAGTGGGAAAAGTGCATTTGTAGAAAATAGAAAATAAAATTGTCATTTAGGAATTATAACATTAGGAAAACAAGCTGCTAAATGTATAAATAACTAAAATAAATGGAGCATGATATGGATATGGAAAGACTGAAAAATCTTATAACAGCATATCAGAAACATTTTTGGCAATATTCCAGTAAAGAATATAATGAGACAAATGTCAGAAATGAATTTGTAAATCCTTTTTTTGAAATATTAGGCTGGGATGTGCTTAACAAGAGGAATCTTCCTCAGCATATGAGAGAGGTAAGGCACGAAGCCTCTGTATTGGTGAAAGAAGAGGGAAGGAACAAGAAGAAAAAGCCGGATTATGCTTTTTATCTAGGAAGTGAAGGCTGCTTTTTTCTTGAAACCAAGAAACCGGCTGTTAATATTATGGAAAGCAAGGAATCTGCTTTTCAGACAAGACGGTATGGTTGGAATGGAAATCTAAAGGCATCCGTTTTAACGAATTTTACGGATTTGATTATTTATGATACAACAATTCGCCCAAATGAAAATGACGATGTCACAACGGCTATGGTCGCACATTTTCATTATACTGATTATGAAGAGCAAATAGATGAGATTTCACGCTTGTTATCTTATAAATCAATTACATCGGGTACATTTCAAGAAATATTTGCAGATAGAAATAGTTCTATAAAAAAAGAACCATTTGACCAGTATTTTTTAAATCAAATAAGTGCGTGGAGGTTAAAACTTGGTCAAAATATTTTTGAAATGAGTTCTAATATAGACGAGGAGAGTTTGAATATTTTTGTGCAAAGGCTAATCAATAGAATTGTATTTCTTAGAATATGTGAAGACAGGAATCTTGAGGAATATGCACAATTAAAAAATATTCAAAATTTTGGCGAGTTAAAAAAGATTTTTAGGGATGCTGATAAAAAATATAATTCAGGTCTATTTGACTTGTTGGATGAAGAAAGAATAAAAATTGCAGATCAAGTGTTGATTGATATTTTTAAAGAATTGTATTATCCAAACAGTTGTTATGAATTTAGTATTGTTGATCCTTATATTATAGGACAGATATATGAACTTTTCTTGGAAGAGAAATTAGCTATACAAGAAAATGGACTAAAAATTATCAAAAAGCCTGAAATAGTAGATGCGCAGGGTGTAGTCAACACGCCTAAAAACATTACGGATATTGTAGTAAAAGAGACTCTGGAGCCTTTATATCAGACAAACAGCTTCCACCAATGGGAAACATATCATGTTTTGGATATATGCTGTGGTTCAGGAAATTTTTTGCTGTCAGCATATGAGTATATTGTGAATCAGTATATTACATATTTTGTAGAGAACGATATGGAGCAGGCAATATCAAGTGGTTGGATTATTCCCAAAGGGGAGGATGCCTATGCTTTGACATATATCAGAAAAGTTTTAATTTTAAAAAATAACATTTTTGGTGTGGATATAGACAGCCTCGCTGTAGAGGTTGCAAAATTTAGCTTGCTAATCAAATTGATAGAGGATTCCTCATTAAATGAAATGCAGGATTACAGAAAGAGTCATCATTGCAAGATATTGCCTAATTTAGATGACAACATTAAAAACGGAAACAGTTTGGTGAGTGCCGACTATTTGAAATATAATGATACCTTGTTTTGTGATTCATATTTAGTGCAAAAAATAAAGTTGTTTGATTTTAAAAGTGAATTTGGCATTGAAAAATTTGATGCTATTGTGGGAAATCCACCGTATATCCGTGTACAAAATTTAGTTCAATATTCAAAAAGTGAATATGAATATTTTAAATCTGGCATGTCTGGATTTGATAGCGCACAGAGTGAGTTGCTTGATAAATATTATTTATTCTTGGAAAGGGGTTTGCAACTACTTTCCTCAAAGGGAAAATTGGGATATATTATCCCGCATAAATTTATGCTTATTAAGACGGGAAAGGTGCTAAGGTCAATTTTATCCAATAAAAAATGTGTTTCCAAAATTATTCATTTTGGGACAGAGCAAGTGTTTGTAGGACGTAGTACCTATACGTGCCTGCTATTTTTGGATAGTGTGGTCAGAAAGGATTTTGAAATAGGTTTTGTGAATGACTTAGCAAGGTATTATGCTACAGGCAACATAAATCTAAGAAAGTATCCAATCGAATATTTAAGCGAAGCATCGTGGAGTTTTTTGTCAGAGGATATTTTAAATGTGTTGGAGGATATTAAGGATAAGTGCCACCCACTGGCAGAGTATGCAGATATTTTTGTTGGGCTTCAGACAAGTGCAGATAATATTTATATCATAAAGCCAGAAAGTGTTTCAGAAGGGTATGTTTCTTTTTTTGATAAGAATGGAGTATTACAAGCGGTTGAGGAAAGAATTTTAAAGCCATGTATATATGATGTGTCTTTAGAAAAATATGACAAAATAGAAGCAAATAGAATGATGATTTTTCCGTACCATATAGTTGATGGCAAGCCGTTCCTTTATTCCATAGAGGAAATGAAGAGCCAATTTCCCAAAACATGGATATATTTTGAAATGTTCAAGGATGAGTTAGAAAAAAGAAAAAGAACGGACAAAAAGCCAGAAAGATGGTATGGTTTCGGAAGAAGTCAGAGTTTAAAAAGGTTTTCGGGTAAAGACCATTTGATTTGCCCTGTTCTTTCAACCGAAGGGAATTATGTATTTGATGATGCAAGCATATGTTTTACTGGCGGAGGAAACGGTCCATTTTATGGAATAGAAATGAGGCAAGATACGAAGGAGTCTATTTTTTATATTCAGGCGTTGTTAAACCATTGGCTGCTTGAAAGAGTTGTGAAAAGCAAAGCCAGTAAGTTCCGGGGAGACTATTATTCTCATGGGAAACAATTTATTGAGAAATTACCCATATATAAGATTGATTTTGAGGATTCCAATGAAACGAAAATTCACGACCATATTGTTGATTCTGTCCGAAAATTAATGCAATTAAAAAAAGAGCGGGATGAGCAAAGAACCAGAGAACAGAGAAAATCTTTCGAGAGTTTGATAAATATGGAAGAAAGGTGTTTGGAAGAATATATAACCAATTTATACGGAGCGAAAGCGGTTGTAAAGGAGATTTCTGATGAAGATGAAAGAAGGATTTAACAAACTGCGAGGCGGATATTACACGCCAAAAATAATAACTGATTTTATTTGCAATTGGACAATTAACAATAAAACAGAATCGGTATTAGAACCTAGCTGTGGGGATGGAGCATTTATTTCTTCGGCAATAGAGCGATTGGATTCTGTAAAAGAAATGAAGAATCAAATTCATATTGTTACAGGGATTGAATTGTGTCAGGAGGAAGCTGATAAGGCGTCTTTATATGATGCAGACATTATTTGTTCTGATTTTTTTGAATACTACAGAGATTTTATAGTCGGTAAGAATAAATTTGATGTCATTATCGGAAATCCGCCATTTATACGCTATCAAAATTTTAATCCATCTTCCAGAGAAATTGCGTTTACATATATGAGGGATGCTGGATTGCATCCAACGAAACTGACAAATATCTGGTTGCCTTTTTTGATATTGTCTTCAATGGCACTGAATGAAAATGGCAGAATAGGAATGGTGATACCGGCGGAACTATTTCAAGTTAATTATGCGGGGGAAGCACGGGAATTTTTAGCAGAGTATTTTGAGAGAATTACATTGATTACTTTTCAGCATTTGGTTTTTGATGAAATACAGCAGGAAGTGGTTTTGTTTTTAGGAGAAAAGAAATCATCAATAAAAGGTATGCAAGTGATTGAATTGAAAGATTTAGAGGATTTGAAGAATTTGGATCTAAAGAAATTTTACGATATAGAGGTAAAGGAATTAAGGCATAATGATGAAAAATGGGTTGAATATTTCTTGAACTGCGAGGAAATAGAACTGCTTAGAAAACTTCGGGAAAATCCAGAGATTACAGCAACAACCGATTTGTTTGAAATCAATGTGGGGTTAGTAAGTGGAGAAAATAATTTTTTCCTCTTGAATCAAAATATGGTTAATGAATATCAATTGGCAAATGCAACTAAGATGGTTATTGGAAAGACAGAACAGTTAAAGGGTGTTATTCTGTCAGAAAATGATTTTGAGAATTTGATAAAAAAAGGGAAAAAGGTATATATGTTTATGCCGCCTAATCTGCCTTTTTCAGAACTCAGCAAAGAAGAGCAGGATTATATTGAATATGGGGAGTCAATGGGATATCATCAAGGTTATAAATGCCGCATTAGGAAAAACTGGTATTGCGTGCCAAAATCATGGGAACCAGATGCATTTATTTTGCGTCAGGTAAATAGATATCCTCGAATTATTTTGAATCATGTAAATGCTGTTAGTACAGATACAATTCATAAAGTCCGCTTTTTTGAAGGCGTGAACCCTGAGTATGTCGCGGCGGCCTTTTTAAATTCCTTTACATTGGCGTTGTCGGAGATAACAGGAAGAAGTTATGGCGGAGGGGTGTTGACTTTTGAGCCGGGAGAGATAAGAAAACTAAAGATTCCGATGAAAAATGCACAGATGCTGGATGTAGAGAAAATTGACCGTCTGGTGCGTGATAATCAAATAGAGGAAGTTCTTTCGTACACAGATGGGGTTCTGTTAAAAGACGGAATAGGCCTTTCGGATTGTCAAATTCAAATGCTGAGAGGTATATGGATAAAATTGAGCAATCGTCGGCTGGGAAGGAAAGAGCGGGTTGCATAAGGGAGTGAGAATATAGTTGAAAACAATTATCACAGATAATATTGAATGTGAATGCAAAAATATGATAGCTGCATTTTTGGATACGGATTTCATCATGCAAAAAATTTTGCAGTCTTATCCGAATCTTTCTGGTGCGAAACAGAAAAGCGTTTCAGAGGATATTAGATTTTATGTTAATCAAGGGTTGGAGTTATATTCTGTAAGTGATACGAGTGTTAATACGATACCATTGACATTATTTTATTCCTTGAATAATTTTGTCAAAGCTGCTTATTTATTGCGTTTTCCGAATTTGTCTCTTGCAGGAAGTCATGGATTAGATTTGAAAACAAATGAATTAGAGAAGTGTAATAGTCTTGGGGAGATACCCGTTCATTTTACACAGAAGGGAACATTTCCTAATCTGATGGAGGTTACAAAGGATAAGTTTAATTTGACAGATGTTGTAGTATTAAAGGATTTGTTTTCTGTTTTTCCAGAGTTATGTGGTATTTATTCTTTGATTTATTCGGAAGAACCAAATGTGTTCTTGTTACAGGCGAAAACCGGAGATATTGGTACATACAATGTTTTTTATGAAACTGATGATGAAGAGGCAATTTTGAAAAAGAATACATCTCTGTTGGATGAGAATGGATATCATATGTATATAGATAAAAACTATCTTGGGCTCAGAGGGGAATTGTTATTGACGGCGGATAGTTGGGGAAAAGAGGAAAATGTTATATATTATGATTCTTATGGGAATAAATATTGTACTGTTGGAATTGAAGTTGCCAACAAGATAGTGAAACCATCTAAAGTTTGTATTTTATATATTTTCTATTATGTTTTTAGTATGCTTGTGAGATACCATCCTCATTTATGGATGAAATATTGTAATTCAAAAGATGTTTCAATAATTAGTAAGCTTATGACAACGGTTAAAAATATTTCTCTTATTGAGGTTATTCAATTGTTATGTGATGAAAAATATATATTTACATCGAAAATTGCAGATATTGAGAAAGATTTTGATTATTCTGATATTTTGAAGAATATTCTAAAGGAAGTAGAACGAGAGAATCGCAGACTTGGAAAATCTATACTTCTAAATTATATATAATTGCAGAATATAATCTTGTGTTGAAAATCTTTGATTGAGTTAGTGGTGGGAAACTTGGGTAAAAAATATGAGAAGTAAAATATAGCTTTAGGAGAATGCAGGATGGATGGAGTAGGAATTAATTTAAAAACTTTAATGCAGTCAAAAGCATTAGAGGTTCCCTTTTTTCAAAGACCATATGTGTGGGAGGAAGAGCACTTTGAAGCTCTCATTGATAGCTTTGAAGATTCACCCAAAAATGTAATGCCTTTTTTGGGAGTGTGATACTTAAAGAGTTTGGAGGCAGTGATAGTGGGAAATATTTAGTGATTGACGGACAACAGAGATGTATGACATTTAGTATATTGATTCGTGCAATATTAGATGTATGTTCAGGTAATAGATATCTTTCTGCGACTCAAGAAACGAGATTGGTGGATTGTATTTATGGCGTGAATGAGGATTCAGATGGGAATGAATTTTATATTACAAAACTTACGCCTTCTAACCCAGATAAAAAATCTTTTGATAGAGTTATGTGTGCTGAAGTAGACAGGCCACTTGATTTGGATGAAAACACAAAAGATGCCATAGAAAAAGCTTACAAATTTTTTTATGATTACTTTTCGATAAATTCTGATAAAATTAAAATATTCTATGGAAAACTTAATTCAGATAATAATAGTATTATCAAGATTAGTCTCACAACCTCTGATGATGAGCAGAAAATATTTGATTCCGTAAATAGCATGGGTAAGTCATTATCTAATGCTGACATTATTAAAAATTATATTTTTCAAAAACTTAGGGAAAATGCAAAAGATGATGAGGTTAGAAAAAACCAAGTTACAGATTTATACAATAAAAAATGGGATGCGGTTTTCTATGCTGATGATAAGAAAGAGTTTTGGTATAAAGAATTGACAGTAGGACGATTGAAAACAGATAATTTAGAATGTTTTTTAAAGGATTTTGCAATTGTTAAAGGAATCTATGCGGCAAAAAAGACTTCAGGAACATACGGATTATGTAATGCTTTTAAAGAGTATATTAATAATCTTGATGACGAGGAGTTAAAAATTTTTGTAAAAGAGATAAATGAATATGCTAATATTTATTATTCATATAAAAAAGGATACGAGGAATTGAATGAATTTATATGGTCAGATGATCAGAATCGCTTATTATTAATATTAGATAACCTTAATACCACAACTTTTAATCCATATGCGAGCTGTTGACAAACCCCCCTAATTTCGTAAATGTCACAAGATATCATGATA
>BLMD01000231.1 GCA_011959925.1 Lachnospiraceae bacterium | reverse complement strand
ATTATACTTTGTCAGGTTGTCAAAATAAATTCTGTCCAACTGGCAAAGTTCCATATCCATAAAACGCCTGCGTTCCGAAGGTCCGTTTTTTATGATATTTAAATCTTCCGGAGAAAAGAATACAAGTGTTAAGATACCGAATAATTCGCCTGCTTTCTTGATTGGAATGCGGTTAACAGCAATTCCCTTACTTTTATGTTTCTTCAAATGCATATCAATTTGAAACTGTTTTTCTTGTTTTTCCACAAAAAGACGAATATGCGATTCTTCGTTTCCGAATTGAACCATTTCACGATCTTTGCTTCCCTTATGGGATTTCGTTGTACCGCTTAAATAAATGGCTTCCAAAATATTTGTCTTTCCCTGTGCATTATTGCCATAGAGAATATTTGTTCCTTGATCAAATGCAATATTTAACGATTCGTAATTTCGAAAATGATTTAATTCCAGAGATTTTACAATCATTTGATTATCTGATATGTCTCCCCCTGAAAAGATATTGTATCTTTGGGATAGAGTTTTCTGCCTCTTCGTTCTTCTGTTTCACCGTTGACTTTCACTTCTTTGTTTAAAATTACCATTTTGGCGTCGGAGCCGGAACCTACCGCTCCCGCTTTTTTTAACGCCTGTCCAAGACGAATGAATTCTTCTCCGTCACGTATTGTAATATTCATGTTTATACCTCGCTTGCCGCATTAAAATTAACAGGAAGGAGAAGATAGATATAGGATTCATCTTCGTCTTTGATAAAACACGGCGCTTTTGGATTGACCATATATAACATAATCTCTTCATCGTCAATAACGCGAAGCGCGTCAATAAAGAACTTCGGATTAAATCCGATCAGAATATCTTTTCCTTCTTTTTCAATGTCAATTTCTTCATTCATGGATCCGATGAACGAATTAATTTTTAATTTCATGGATGTATCTGTAATGTTCATAATAATCGGCTTTTTGTCGCCTTCTTTGATCAGCAGTGTTGCACGGTCGATGCAGTCTAAGAGATCTTTTTTATTGATGTGTATCTTGGTTTCGTAATCAGAAGAGAGCATTTGTTCGATTTTAAAATATTCTCCTTCGATTAACCGGGAAACGACTGTTGTTCTGCCGAATTCAAAGACGATATGGTTGTCTGTAATAAAAATTGCAACTTCTTCTTCTGCAGATCCCGGAAGTATTTTGCTGATTTCATTTAATGCCTTTCCGGGAACGATAACTTTTTTGTAAGCATAATTATTTTTTAGAACAACATTGCGGATTGAGATGCGGTGTCCGTCAAGGGAAGCTATTTTAAATTGATTTTCATTAATCTCAAACAATTCTCCCGACATGATTTTGTTGCTGTCATTGTCTGCTATTGAAAAAATGGTCTGTCGAATCACTTCTTTCAGAGTAAATTGAGACATCAGTATGGATTCGTTTCGTTCCACATCCGGAAGATAGGAAAAATCTTCACCTGATTTTCCGGCAATGTGAAATTTTGCTTTTTCACAGGTAATTTGGGTTTGGAAAGAGTCGTCGGTTTCAATTCTGACTTCACTGTCCGGAAGTTTTCGTATAATTTCAGAAAATACTTTTGCATCCAGAGCAAGGATTCCGGGTTCCAGAATGTCTCCTTCAATTAC
>BLMD01000230.1 GCA_011959925.1 Lachnospiraceae bacterium | reverse complement strand
GAGAGAGCGTATCGTATACATGGTCGGCAAAATAGACTACGCCAACACGGATATCGGCTCCAACGGCAAGATTACTGATATTACGAAATGCCTGATTTCGTATTTCCTGCTGTTTCCAGACGCTCCCGCTATTATCAATGACATAGACAACATCATACCCTTTGTCATTAAGATTGTCTGGTTCCAACATTTTTCCCTCATTCTTCTTGGAATCTTTCTTGCCCTCTTCCGCCTTTGCATAAATCATCTCGTTTCCCATCGCCCAAAAACCATTAATCAAAATGGCAATGAACAATAGAAAAACACATCCCAGCCGCATTTTCATAAACTTCTGATTCCCCAATCCCTTTTTCATGGCACTTTTCTCCTGTACTCTTAGATTTGATCATAGCTTTTGACACTTATATTTTCCAAACCTTCGGTCAAAACAGAAAAAAGGTAAGCAAACAAAGAGAAGTTTCCTTCTCTTTATCTCCTTACCTTTGATCAACCGTTTACATTATATCATATTATTCGACATTTTTCGACTTTTTATTTTTATTTTTTTAATTTTCAGTACCCGCAAAAATACTCCCCAATCTCCGCAATAAATCTCAGCACCTGTTCTTTCATCTCTTCCGGAAACGCAGTCAGCACCGGAGCCGTCTCAAAGCTCAGCACTCCGTCAAATCTGATCTTCTTTAACCCCCTGACAAAACCGTCCCAATCGGTAGAAGACAGATTCTCCCTGGTCTTTGTAAAGGTAAAGGGGATCTGGTGCAGGTCGGATACGCCGTCGTTGTCATGTATATGCAAGACCTTTAGACGGCTGCCAAGCGTCGTGATAAATCTCTCAAAATCTATCCCCGCGATGTTGGCATGGCCTGTGTCAAAACAGAATCCCAAAACCTCCGCCCTGTATCTCTCATTGAATTGATCCATGCGCTCTGACGCCTTCCTGGCATTGCAGCACGGTCCCTCCACAAGATGCCCGCCTACGCTGTCATACAGATTTTCAATACATATGGTGATCCCCATTTCCTTTGCAAGCGGGGCAATGGAATCTATGAACCTTGCCGTTTCCCGCCATTCCTGTTCCTCTGAGCCAAGG
>BLMD01000229.1 GCA_011959925.1 Lachnospiraceae bacterium | reverse complement strand
TCGCATGCCCCTTTAAATTGTCCTGCAGGCGGATGTACGTGTCCCGGTCCGCATAAATAATGTTTTCCACATAGCATTGCTCCAGCGTCATGTCGGAGGCCGGCTGGCTGAAATTGGCGTGGAACAGCCCCACAATTTCCACCTCGACTGGTTCTCCCCATGTCTTGAGCGGTTCCTTCGTAAAGTCAAAATTCCCCTCCTTCGTTTCCAGCGTAAGCGTGTCCCCGACCGAAAGCCCGTTCTCTTCTGCCAGCCAGTCCGAGATTACCGCTTTGAAACGGTCTCCTTCTTCCAGGTTCTTTCCGTCCGTAATAGAAAGTGCCCCTGTCCGGAAATTCTTATGGCGCTCCCCGTTTTTGCAAGGATATACGTCGACACTATGGCAGCACACCATCAGATACTCTTCTGTACGGGGGATCAATTCATCCGGACTCGGATTTGGATTCGGTTCCATAGCGGAATACAGACCCGGACGCAGTGTTACATCCGTCCACGCTTCATGCGCTTCACCAATTATCACATAGTCCTCCACCCCGTCTAGGGAACATATTTTTTCCACCATCGCATCCGTAACCATGGGTCCGGCATAGTGGGTGGCGGAAGCGCCATTCCCAAAGTCCGTCCTTTCCCAGTACAACTCATTATTCGTGTCCGCCTTTAAGACAAACCCGGACGCCATACTCAGGCGCAGCCGCTCCAGCTCCTGTTCCGTGCTTCCTTTGAGGGAGAAGCCAACGAGGATGCTTAAGGACATCAGAAACAGCAAACACAACAGCAGCAACGCCCTTGTTTTTTTTCGTTTCAGGTACAGGCATGCTCTTTTTACAGCATTCACAGACACCCCTCTCTTTCCGGTCATCATAACCTGCAATTTCATTTTTGATGGATACTTGATCAGAATAAATTTTTAAATCATATATCCAAAAATCCCATTTACTTTCACCCGCAGGGTAGCTCATACGACTTTCTTCTAAAAAAACATAAAATGTATGTTACTTACAAAATATAAGCAATGCCAAAACGAAAAGGCCAAAAGACTATTAAATCTTTAAAATCAAAACGATATCTCGTAGGCATCATCCCTATTCTATGAAAAATGAGATGTCATCCTGCAATACGGTTGTCCTTACGAAATATCCTAACATAGGGCAACGGTTAAAACAATGATCATCTCACGATTTTTGCTTTTACCATCCGAAAAAACTACCTCTTAATCCCATCGGTTTAATATCTTTTTTATTCCGACTGCAGCAACTCCCGGATCCCCATGCCGCTGATTTTTGCAAATGACAGAAGTACGCTGACGCCGGATATGCCGCAGACAAACAGCGCCGCAAAACCGATTGTACCGCCAGTCACCGCGCCGTCCAGCAGGACTTCATCCGACGACGTTTTTGCAATCTGAGGCATAAAATACTGGTCTACTTTGACAACATACGCTTCCTTCCCCTCTTTGGGCGCTGCCAGCCGCTCCGCCATATCTGCGCACTTTTCTGCCGCCGGACC
>BLMD01000228.1 GCA_011959925.1 Lachnospiraceae bacterium | reverse complement strand
GCCTGCTCCATCCGAAACAATATGCGCCGGTCGTTGCCGCAGGCGGCTGTGAGAACTGCCAGGGAGACAATGCCTGTCAGGACAGCTGTATTTTTGATGCAATCGAAAAAATCAACGGAAAGATTTATATTGATCCCCAAAAGTGCACGGGGTGCGGTGCATGCGTGGACGTATGCAAAATGGGACGGTTAATGGAGAATAAGGAGATTTTTCCCGTTTTGGACATGCTGTGCGACCGCAGGCAAGAGGTCTATGCGCTGATCGCTCCGGCGTTTACCGGGCAGTTCGGGAAAGAGGCTTCGGTTGGACGGCTGCGGACTGCGTTTAAGCGGATCGGGTTTTCCGGAATGGTGGAAGTGGCGGCATTTGCGGATATCCTGACGTTAAAGGAAGCGCTCGAATTTGACTGGCACGTAAAAGAAGAAGGGGATTTTCAGCTGACGAGCTGCTGCTGTCCCGTCTGGATTGCCATGATCCGGGGAATCTATCACGATCTCGTGGGACATGTGCCAGGAGCGGTATCTCCGATGATTGCCGCCGGAAGAGTCGTAAAAAAGCTGCATCCGAATGCCGTTACCGTGTTTATCGGACCCTGCATGGCAAAAAAGAAAGAAGCCAGGGAAGAGGACATTGCGGACGCCGTGGATTACGTGCTGACATTTCAGGAAGTTTTGGACTTTTTTGAAGCGGTAAATGTTAATCCTGCCGAGCTGCCGGAGGATGAGAGAGAGCATTCCTCCAAAGCGGGGCGCATTTATGCCAGAACATCCGGCGTCAGCGAAGCGGTTGCGGAAACGGTAGCGCAGCTTTCCCCGGACAAAACGATTCCGGTAAAAGCGAAACAGGCGGACGGCGTGAAAGCCTGCCGGGAATTGATCGAACAGATTAAAAACAAAAAAACGGACGGAAATTTTTTTGAGGGCATGGCGTGTAGCGGCGGCTGTGTCGGCGGTCCAAAAGTACTGATCCCAAAAGAAGAAGGCAGGGCTATGGTCAATGAATACGGAATTGCTGCGCAATACCGGACGCCGCTGGAAAATCCTTACGTGCGGGAGCTTTTGGAGCGGCTTGGGTTTACGGATATTATGGATTTTTTAGAGCACAGCGACCTTTTGACGAGAACTTTTGCATGATGGATGATTGGAAAGCGGTTTTTTGTAATCGAAAAACGATACTGGCAGATTGTTTCGTCTTTTCAAATGCTTCTACAGTAATCGGGCGATATAGGGCATATCTTCTTTTCTTTTAAAAATAAAAAATAAAGATAGAAACAATGTCATTTAGTTAAGTCCAACAGCATTAAGTTAAGGTTTAAAAATACCGTTCACTTTCGCAAAAGTGAGTGGTACTCTTTTTTGATAACAATCTGCATCAAACTGAAGTTTTCACATTCTTAACATACCTGACTTCATTAACTGCCCTCTACGAGCAAAAACAGCACGCTTAAGTGGTCAATGCCTTAACTAAATGACATTGGTGTAAATCCTGTCTCATTTATTGATCATACCCAAAGTTCAGAAAGAACCTAAAGGAGGACGGTGCTTTTGTTTCTGCAAGTGCAGTCGGTCAGATTTGCCGCAAGGCAAAGGCAGAGGTTGAAGGATTGGAGGACTTTCATTTCCACACACTCCGCCATACCTACACAAGCAATCTGCTTTCGGGCGGTGCAAAGCCAAAAGATGTGCAGGAACTTCTTGGACACTCTGATGTCAGTACCACAATGAACATCTACGCCCACTCTACCAGAGAAGCAAAGCGAACTTCCGCAAGGCTCTTGGACAGGGTTGTGGGCGAAGCATAAAAATTTCCCTTGTTTCGGCTCATAAGGGCAAAAACAAGGGAAAATACATAAGGTTTGAACATTTGATAGGCGGTAAGCCTTGAAAAATCAAGGGATTTCGGAAAATTGAATTTTTAATTTTAATTATCAGCCGGAAATTTCTCCGCGCCGGACTCCTCCATTGCCGGAAAGCTTACCAGCACTTTAAACAAATCCCCGTCTACCACTAATTCAAAACTGCCCTGCATCAGCTCGGTTAAGCTTTTTGCAATGGAAAGCCCCAATCCGCTTCCTTCTGTGTTTCGCGAGCTGTCTCCCCGCACAAACCGTTCCATCAGCTCTTCGCTGTCAATATTCAACGCGTATTTTGAAATATTCCGGAAAATAATACACACACTGCGCCGGTTTGTCTGAATATTCACATAAGCTCTTGTACATGGCTGAGCGTATTTGCAGATATTGTTCATCAGATTATCAAAAATACGCCACAGGTGTCTGGGATCTGCCTGAATCAAAAGCGGCGCCCCGTTCTCCTGAACAATCAGCTCAATTTGTCCCGCCTTTAATTTCTCTTCAAATTCACCGATCGTCTGCGTCAGCATCACACGCGCGTCACAGGATTCATAAAGTACATTCAAATTTCCGGTAGACGCCTTGGACGCTTCCATTAAATCCTCGATCAATTTCTTTAACCTTGCCGATTGCCGGCTCAATACTTCCAAATACTCCCGCACGCGGTCGTTGCCTGTTTCTTCTTTTTCCAAAAGATCCACATAATTGATTATGGAAGTCAGAGGCGTTTTGATGTCGTGCGATACGTTTGTAATCAGTTCTGTCTTAAACCGCTCGCTTTTCAACCGTTCTAAGACCGCGCGATGCATTCCTTCCTGAATGTGATTCAGATTCTCTCCATGCTCTTTCAAATCCCAGAACATACGGTCCGTTTCCAGCCTGTTCTCTAACTCACCGTCAGAAAGCTTCTTTCCTGCCTCCTTGAGTTTTCTCATTTGAAGCAGTACCACGCTGATCAACGCATACAACACAATTTTTTCCAAAAACCATAACAAAAGCTGCATTTCCGGCTGATATGACGTTGCCAGCAGGCCAAATAATTCCAGAACCGCCACTGCTGCCATAATCATCCACGCCTTCCAAAGCATCGGCGCCGCTTTTCCAAACCTTTTCATATTTCTGCACGCCGTTTGCCGAATCCAATGCAGAATACGCCAGCATATCGTATTCTTCCACCAATGCCCCAATTTGATCCGCACGGAAATCGTAACGCAGACCGCCAAAAACAGCACTTCTGAAATCAGCAGAATGAGTATTCCAAACTGTATGGCAAGCAGAAGATGCAACGCTCCCAAAAATCCGGATGCCGCCAGCGAAATCAATATGCCGCCAACGCATACCACGGTTAACAGATACAAATCCAGCGGAATCTTCTCTGTCCAGCCAGACGAAAGTTCTCCTCCTTTTTTCCGTCCCGCTCCAATTAACAGCGCCGCAAAGGAAGCCACACAGACTGCCGCAGAACATAAAAACACAAAAAACAATCCGTCTCGGACGCCATACGCCAAATCGATGAGCGCCTCTGCCTGCACAAACAAATCCTGCTTATGAAACGCATCCGCCTGCACAAACAGATTCTGATTCAAAAAATTTCCGTTTTCCGTCAGCGGTTCATTTACATACGAAAGTACATAATAGTTTTCCCCTTCCGAACTTAGATCCGAATAAATACGGATCACCCCTTCGCTGATCTCATATTCTTCATAATTATCATCCTCCGGTACGTCGGAAACAATCGTTCCCATCTTCTGCAGATTTTTCTTCTTTAAAATCTCAATCTCATTCAGATACCAATTCTGTCCCTCGATGGAAACATACTCATTGCTCCGCCATCCGTACGTCGTACTGCCGTCCGCATTGGTCTGCCGCAGGAGAAATTCATTTAACGGATACACCTCCCAAAACGCCCGATACAGCTTTCCCTCTGCCATAAGATAAATTTCATCTGTATCCGGTGTATAATAACATCCTTCGACCATAATCTCACGCTCGTCGATATCGTGTTCCTGATACATGGTAATATTCCCAAACAGCGTATGTTCTCCGCGAAACCTTGTATGTTCCCCGATACAAAACGACTCGACAATCAGATCTTTTTTCTGCACATTTTTATCGAAGTTACATACCACATACTGATCTTTGTCGTTCACATCCAGCTGATCGATCGAGTCTGCCTGAATGACTCCGTAACGAAAATTGGTATCTTTAAATTCCTTTCTGCCAAATCCGTCCGAATGCCGTGCCATTACGGCTACCGAATATTTACTGCAGATCTGTGCAAATACCTCTTTTCGATATTCTTCTCTGGAAGTGCCGTAAATTCCTTCTTCTTCTGCAAACAGCATGCCCGCAAGCGAAACTGCCGCTGCATTAAAACTAAGAATGCACAACAGAAATGCACATATTTTTACCCATTTTTTATATAAGATTTTCAACAGCCATCCTCCTCTATCTTATATCCCCTGCCCCAGACTACTTTCAGATACCGCGGATTCGCCGGATCATACTCAAGTTTTTCCCGAAGATGCCGGATATGTACCGCCACCGTATTTTCCGTCCCGTAAGCTACGTCCTTCCAGACCTTCTGGTAAATCTGCGCCGGAGAAAACACCTGTCCTTTATGTTCCAGTAAAAGTTTTAAAATATCGTATTCTGTCCGGGTCAAAGAAACCGTCTCTCCGTCCAGCGTTACTTCTTTTGCCTTATCATCCAGCTCTATACCACCGATGGATAATGTCTCCGCTTTGATCTTGCCGCCGCCAAGCATCATATAACGCCGAAGCTGCGATTTTACGCGTGCCTGCAGCTCTACCGGATTAAACGGCTTTGTCACATAATCGTCCGCTCCCACCGTAAGACCCAGCACTTTGTCGGTATCTTCGCCTTTTGCCGTCAGTAAAATCACAGGAACGTTGCAGATTTCCCGTATTTTTACCATAGCGGTAATCCCGTCCATCACAGGCATCATAATGTCCATCAAAACCAGGTGAAATTCCATGCTGCCAACCATCTCCAGCGCTTCTTTTCCGTTATATGCCTCTGCCACTTCATAGCCTTCTGCCGTCAAATAGATGCGCAGCGCGGATACAATGTCTTTTTCATCATCACATACTAAAATACGATACATAACTTCCTCCAACCTTTTTCATACGTTTCGGGCGCCCCGGATCAAACATCCATGGAGTATGGATTTCGTTTCATCCTGTCGTTATTCTAGCGGATTTTTTATGAATATAAAAGGATCCAAATGATTAAGATTTCCTTAACCTGCCGAATGGCATAGAGGTATCTTATAGATTTCTTTAATCTGCCGAATGGCATTAAGGTATCTTTTCGTTTTTTGTCTGCAATATTCGTCAAATAAAGAAAACTTTGAAGGGAGAAATATTATGAAAACCAGAAAAGCACTGAATATAATATGCTTCGCAGCCGCTGTATCACTTACTTTATCGGCAGTTCCGTCCAGACTGCACGCTGCGTCTTCCAATCAAAAGACGGAAATGACAACCGAAAAAAGTGGCTTTGATGAAAATGCACATGGGGAGGTCGTACAGACAAGCTCATGCGGCGAATGGAACCAGGATCCAAAACCAAGCTACCGTTTGTACGAAGACGGCGTACTTTATATTTATGGAGAAGGGACAATAGGAGAAACCTCCGGCTTTGATCGCCTGAATTTTTCAGAAGCTTACATCGACACCGGAATTACCGGCATATCCTTAGATGTTTTTAGCAACTGCACAGAACTGGAAAAAATACATATTCCAGAAAGCGTAACTTACATTGGAGAGGCCGCATTTCGTGGATGCACCTCTTTAAAAAATATTGATATCCCATCGGGCGTGGAACGTTTAAGCAGCAGTGTATTTTATGGATGCAGTCAATTGACCACTGTTTCTATTTCAGAAAGCGTTACTTCTATTGATCTGGAGTATGAGGGAACTTTTGATGGATGTGAAAGCCTGCTTCATATTTCCATAAGCGATAACAACCCGCAATACGCTTCTCAGGACGGCGGCATTTACAATAAAGAGAAAACAACCTTACTTTTCTATGCACAGGGAAGAACAGAATTTATAAATTTTCCCGAAACACTGAGCGTAATAGGCACAAATGCTTTTTCAGAATGTAAAAAATTGAGAACGGTAATTATTCCGGATCGTGTAAACAATATTGAATTCGCGGCTTTTATGAACTGTACGTCTTTAGAAACCGTAAACATTCCCAATCATATATCGCTTATCAAATCAAACACTTTTTACGGATGCAAAAGTTTAACAGATATAAAACTCCCGGATAATTTATTAGAAATCGGTCCGTCCGCATTTTATGGATGCAGCAATCTCAAAAATCCGCTCATACCAAACCAAACAGAAATTATCGGACAAAATGCATTTTGGGAGTGTGAAAATATTACAGAAATAAAAATTCCGAACAGCGTAAAAACCATAGAAGAGTATGCATTTGGAGGATACGATAACCTTGTAATCGCAGGAACGCCTGGTTCTGAAGCTGAAAAGTATGCACAAAAATACAATATAACATTTAAACCGATTGCCAAAGATGAGGATACTTCCGGCAATTCAGATCAAAACATTTATCCTACTTGCACACAAGGCGGGAAAATCATTCATAAGTGTCCGAATTGTAACTATACGCACATAGAAGAACTGCCGCCTACGGGGCATAAACCTTCAAATTGGACCATAGCCGAACAGCCGACTATTTTCCAGAACGGAAAAGAACATATCACCTGCACTACTTGCGGAAAAGTTTTACAAGAGCGAAGCATAACAAAGCTGAATTCTTATGTAAAGCTATCAAAAAACAAACTACAAATGAAAACAGGAAAATCTTATAAATTAAAGATAAAAAAGCAATCGAAAGAAGACAGCGTTTTCAGCTGGAAATCCTCAAAAAAATCTGTTGCAGCCGTAGATGCAAATGGAAAAATCACGGCGAAAAAGAAAGGAAAGGAAAGGCTAAAATAACACTAAAGATGAAAAGCGGCTGTAAGGCCGCCTGCACAGTCACTGTAAAATAATAACCGCCCGGGCGCTGCAATGCCCGGGCATTTTTAGATAGATGCAATCACGATATATTTTATGTGTCAGTTTTATAATCCGCCTTTCTGCGAAAGACACCCATGGAGTTATGAAACCTATCCGTTGACTCCCGTTTTCTAATCTTTTTTCCGATGTGTCAGAGGTTTTTTTAGCATTTCCTCATATCGGTTCACCGCCGCACTGTAAATCGTACCCGGTACCACATGATTATTTCCTACTTCCTTTATTTTTCCATTTCTGACTTCACATTTTGTACCATTAACCATAAATTCCCCACTTGTATCTACTCCAAGTTCACGTAATAATTCCAGTATCATAGGCGTGCTGTCCTTATCTGCATCTATCATAGAAGAAAACCACTGTTGATCTGCAAAATGAATGAGAGCATTCAAGCCCCATACAAGATGTTCTATTTTTTTATAATCCTCATCACTGCGGTTTTCCCATCCTTCTGCATAAATATGATCCTCTTTTACCGTCAACATATAACCATTTCCAAGGTCTATTCTGTCACCTACTGCAATATTAATACTATTGGTTAAAGGATCATATTTCTGCGACCGATACGTTTTGTAGGGCTGAGTAACTGTACCAAAAGATTTTATTTCACTGTCAGTATATTGTACCGCATGATATGCCGTAAATATTTTCTCGCCATTCACAGAAACATTAGACGTCACCGCATCTACAATTTCACTGGTAATTTCATATTCACCATCTTCGCTGCCACTGAAAACATTTTTTGCCAATCCTGAATGAAAAAGCATAAGCATTGCTTCCATATCCTTTTTACGGTTTGCATCAAAACCATTTAATGTATTCGTAAGTTCTTCTGACAAATCCCCATTAAAATAATCAACAAAAGAATCTTTTGTCCCGTCTTTACTTGATAATTTTCCTGTTTTTTCATTATATATGTATGTATGGATACTTCCTATCCCACTAATTCCCATATCCTGCCTCCTCACCCGCCATTTTCTCTATCATACATGCGCCTCCTTTCCTGTCAGTATACAGAAAAACTTCCCTGAAACAATACATCTTGCAGAAAATGACCTGATATTGCAGAAAATGACCGCAATTCACGCCGCATACAGGCTCATGTTTTTATTGAGGAATCACAGCCGAAAAGTAAAATTCTTTTTCGTTGTTTTCTATCGTATAATATCCTCCGTATTTTATTATTGTATCGGTTATATTCTTCAACCCGATTCCATGTTCCCCAGTTTCATGCTCTTTTGTTGTCTGAAAGACGCCGTCTTGATATAGAATTTTATGCGCATATGTATTTCTGACAGACAAAATCACGGCATGTTTTTCCTTTATCAATTTCATCTTTACCATCTTTTGCTCCTGGCATTGTCCGCACGCCTCAATAGCATTATTGAGAAGATTCGACAGTATCACAACTATGTCCTCATCCTGCATCAAAATCCCTGACAAATCATCCATTTGAAATATAAATATGATGTTTTTCTTTTTCATCTCCTGATATTTGCTGTTCAGTATGGCGTCTACAATCACATGGTTTGTCTGGACAGCGGGCGTCTCGCTGCTCAAACTGCCGCATATGTTTCTAATATATCTGTGCAGTTCGTCATATTTTTGCTGTGTCACCAACGCCTCTATACATACCATCTGATTTTTAAATTCATGTGTTTTTTTCTTCTGTTTTTCAAAATTGTCTGAAATGGACCGATACATCCTGGTCTGATTCTTTGCCTGCACCCGGAACACTTCCGCTCTGCCAAGTTCCTGCTCTCGTTTTAAAATATCTTTAATCAAAGAAAAGACAACCCCATTCATTCCTGCCAGGCAGAAGGCGATCACGGATAACACACTGTCTTTCTCCCTGTTTCCCGCACCTGCTGACGTAGTGATCATTGCAGCAATGACACCGATCGTAAAAACCGGAAAAACCAAGAAACGCAGCCATTCCGTATCTGTTAAATCCGTATCAGAATCTATTCCCAAATATCTCTGTATCATCAGAACCACCATAAAAAGCAAAATTTTTGCAATAATTGCTAAAAGAAGGCTCTCCATTCCATAAGATTCTCCCAACTGCAGCATATGGGGAAATACAGAAATACAAAATAAGAGAACGCAATAATCGACCGCTGACACTACCCCCTGAAACAACGCAGCCAAAATAAATGTCTTTACACAGCCTATTTCCAAATACAGAGCCATAAATACCCCTGTCAATAGGATAACCGCTCCCTGTTTTATGAAAAAAAATACATGTTCTGTCACCATTGCCGCAAGATACACGCTGGCAATCCACCCTGTAAACAAAATATAATTTTTCAACCTGCCGCTTTCGTATCGTTTCTTCCCAAATGTTTCAAAAAATATTTTACAGCATGCAGCTTCCAGAATAACAAGAAAAAAACTCTGCAGATAAACAAACATTTAAATCTCCCCTTTATACGCACAAAATCTTGCTTCTGCCGTTTTATACCTTGCTTTTGGTATATCGAAACGAACGCCGTTTTTCATCAAAGCATGATATCTGCGAACTTCTGCAATATGTTTCATGTTGACCAAGTAGCTTTGATGCAGTCTCAGAAAACCTGAATCTGCAAGTTCCTGCTCCATCTGATTGAGCGTTCCATAAAGCGTATACAAAAGAGAGACTTCTTCCATCATATGAAACTCCAATTTATGCAGCCTGCTTTCAATATACAAAATTTGATCTAATGCGATTTTTCTGCTCCCAATTGTAAAATTAAATTGTTTCCAAATTTTATGATCACTGATCTTTTTTAAAACAGCATCCATACATTCGTAGATACAAAACGGCAAAGTTTCGTTGTCTTTCAGAATATATCGCACAGCATCCACCTGATATCCCTTAAGGGAATACTTCACAAATGCCGTCACAAATACAATAAAAACATCTTTGCTTAATTCCCGTATCTTTTTTGCAGTTAACATCCCGTCCAGTTCATCCATATTAATGTCCAAAAATACAATTTTATACTGACAAATTTCCTCTCCTAACTCCACTAACTCTTTCCCTGAATCAAACGTATCAATTTCATACTTCATCCCGTTCTCATTCTGATACTTCGTTAACAGCTCTTTTATATGTCTTTGAAATTGCTTTTCATCATCACATACGGCTATTTTAAACATCCCCGCTCACTCTCCTCCAAATTTTAATATAACAAATTATTCATCCCTTAAATTCAAAACACATGAAATTATAAATCTGATAAAATATTAAAAAAATCCAGAAAGTTATATAATTTTACTAATAGGTTTTTTGTATATTTAAGAATTTTTGATTTTTTATGCATATTATATTATAAATATATTCTATCGTCAAAACAATTTTTCATCTTTCCGTCATGCAAAAATCCATTCCATATCCTTAACACAATCATAACACCACAGCCTTGCATAATCCCTCCAAATATTATAAAATAAATGAAATAACTGTCTGGAGGTAATCGTATGCATACATTTCAACCTTGTCCTATTGATGTGTTTGAATCCAATCCTTTTACCATGCTTAGCAAAGACTGGGCGGTTCTGACTGCCGGAGACGAAAAGAAGACAAATTCCATGACGATCAGCTGGGGCGGCTTCGGCGTGCTCTGGAACAAAAATGTCTGCTATGTTTTTGTCCGCGACTCCCGGTACACCAAAGGATTTATGGATTTATGCGGCACTTTTTCACTGACATTTTTTCAAAAGGATTTCAACCGATCCATCTTAATGTATTTGGGAAGCGTTTCCGGTTCCCGTGAAGATAAGATGAAAATGACGCACTTACATGTCAATTACAAAGATCATATTCCGTTTATCGACGAAGGCAATCTGATCGTCACCTGTAAAATGCTTTCCGCCACGCGGCTGACGCCGGATTCTTTTCTGGATGCGGAAATTGAACCGCAGAATTACAAAAACGGTGACTTCCATACGATGTACATCGGAGAGATCCTTACGATCATGGCACGCTGATGTCTTGCCTGCAGATTGTATCCAAATAAAAAAAGAACGTACCAAAACCAGCTATCGGATTTGGCAACGCCAGATAAAGAAGTTTTTATGTAGGATACGGGGTAACTCAGTAAAATTAGTTACACCGTATCCTTTTTCTCTTTTGCCTACTTTAATGTATATCTTTCTTTGTGTATTTCAGATAGGCAGCCATGATTCCACCAAGTCCTATGACTGCACCGACGGCAACCATTACTCCGTCCAGTCTGCCGTTTGCCACAATGTCGGCGCCCTCACAATATCCAAACGGTGTTATGTATTTCAAAAACTCAGCCACATCCGCAATGTTTGCAATCAAGTTCAAAAAATACATCATTGCGGCAATACCAAGTCCTACACCCGCACTGCCTTTGCGAAGAAATGACGAAATACCAAAGCAAATTCCTGCCAACTCAAGCTGGAGCAGATAATAGGCGAGATGCAGCAGGCTGATTTCTTTTAGGGGAATTGCTTCACCAACAACGGCTATAGAGCCGACAGAAATAGCATAGATCATGATATTCATAGCTGTGATTTGTACCAACACGGCAATTAGCTTTTCGGTCATAATCCTTTTGCGGCTGACAGGATGCGTTAGAAGAAATTCCGCCGTTTTGTCTTTTTCTTCTTTGCTGAGAATACCTGCTGCACAAAGCGCCGCATAAAATGCACCGCCAAGACCTAAAATATTGCCGCATTCAACAGCGTAAAATCCGATGAGCGTTCCAAAGTTCAAACGATCCATACCGAACGCCTCGGTAAAAGAACCCATAGAGGAGAACATATCGCTGACGCTGTCCATCTGCCCCTTCATTTCCGGAAACAGAAAAATGCAGATTGCAAGGAGAAAGCCAATAGCGGCCGTCCATATCAATAAGGAAGTTTTGCCTTGCTTTAGTTCGTGTTTTACAAGCGTCATACCGTCTCACCGTCCTTTTCGTAATAATGCAGGAATACTTCTTCCAAATCAGGCTCCGTAATCGTAAGGTCGTTCACCTGCCCGGAAGATAGCGTGCGAAGCAGGCTGTCCATATCGCCGCTGTAAAGAAAGCTGACGGAATCCTTAGTATCCTTTCTGTCCCGAACGCCGCTTAGGTTCTCTAAGTGAATACTGCCATGAACCGTAATGCGTTTTGCACTTGTTTTCGAGAGGTCATCCACACTGCCCTGCGCAATGATTCGACCGTCACGGATAATCACCGCCCGGGTACAGTTGCGCTGAATTTCCGAGAGAACGTGGCTGGACAAGAAAACCGTTGCGCCCGTCTTATTTCTCTCCCGCAGAATGTCAAAAAATTCTTTTTGCATCAGCGGATCAAGTCCACCCGTCGGTTCGTCCAGCACAAGCAGCTTCGGTCGATGCTGCAAAGCACAAACAATAGCAACCTTCTTCCTGTTGCCGAAAGACATTTCATCGATCTTTCGAGCTGTATCAAGCTGCAAACGCTCACAGAGCAGTTTCGATTCAGCGGTGCAATCCTTTTTCCTCAAATCGGCGGACAGCTTGAGTATATCCTTCACTTTCATTCCTTGGTAAAACAATGCCTCCGAGGGAAGGTAGCCGATATCCCGCAAAATGGATTCCTTTTCTTTTGTGACATCTTTTTCAAATATCATTGCGCTGCCTGACGTAGGGGCAATCAGTCCAAGCAATGTTCGAATTGTCGTGGACTTTCCTGCGCCGTTCGGACCGATGAAGCCAAAAAACTCGCCCTGTGTTACCGTCAGATCAAGCCCCTCGATACCTCTTGCCTTACCATAGTATTTTGTAAGCTTTGTCGTTTTAATACTTTCCATATTCCGTCACTCCTTCCGAAGATAAATACTCTTCCAAAAATTCAGCAGCTTTCCAAAATCCTTTTCCATCTGTTCCATATCCACATTGCCGCGCTGAACCATCTCCCAAAGATAGCCCTCTGACGCCAAATACATTTCACGGTACATCATCGGAATATCAAGTCCCGGAATAAACTGTTTCGGATCCATATTCATTCGCGCTTTATCCGCTTTCAAATTAAAGTATTTGTGGTAGCTTTCCTGAACGGCGGCGGAAATATCTGCGTCTTTTTCGTAAAAAGCCTTGATGGTGAAGTTTGCCATGTCGGGATAGAGCCGAATGATTTCCATCTTAGCACGCATCCCTTTTTCTATACTTTCAAACAGGTCTTTTTGTCCGTAGCAGCCGTACTCTGTCAGATACTTGATAGTCGTCTCTGCACATTTGTCCCACAAAAACAGATACAGCTCTTTTTTGTTGTGAAAATAATGAAAGAGCAGGGATTTGCTGATTCCGGCAGCATCCGCAATCTCACTCATAGGGCTGTTTTTATAAGAGTTTTGGGAAAATACCCGATATCCTGCATTTATAATAGCCTGCTGCTTTTCTGCGGACAGGGAAAAGAACCTTTCGTTCATAGCGTAACCTCCGTTAACCGATTCGGTCAATCTTATTTTAGTTTCATTGACCGATTTTGAGAAGACCCTTTCTAAACATTTATAAGAAATTCAAGCAATTCACAGTGCATAAAGCAAGACGGATAGGGTATTAGCCCTATCCACCGCGATTTTGGGGTTATATGTGTTGCTTTTCTTCAAGTATAAATGCCTGTTCTGTAATTTTCTATACGAAAGATATTTATTGTATTTTCAACGACAGGACGTACTGATCGATTCAATGGCGACCGCCCCGCCCCTTACCACTTCGATATGTTTAAATTTGCTCCGCAGCAGCGCGATCAATTCATTGTTCCTGCGCTCTGTCAGCTTACATTCCAAAAGTACGCTGTTGTTCCCGATATCTGCAACCTGTACGTCAAATACCTGCGCAATCTGGAATACTTCTTCCTTATCCGCCGTCGTGCACTGCAGTATTTTTGCAAATAAAATTTCCTTCATATGCAGCGGCACATTTGTCAAGTCAATAACTTTGATCACTTCTACCATACGATTCAGCTGCTTTTTGATCTGCTCAAACGTAATATCGTCGCTCGCAACGCAGATCGTCATTCGAGAAACCGTCTCATCTTCTGTCGTTCCGACCGTCAGGCTCTGCAGGTTATAGGATTTGCCGGAAAACAATCCGGAAACCTTTGCCAGAACACCCACATCATTTTCGACATAAAGTGCAATCCATCTGTTTTTCATATCCGCCCTCCTACTTTAAAATCATATGTTTCATGGGATTTCCGCCCTGTACCATAGGAAGTACGAGTTCATCGCTGGAAATCATAAATTCTATCACGGTGGGCGCGTCGGTGTATGTCCGTGCTTTCTGCAGCGCCGCCGCAATCTCTTCCTCCCGTTCCACACGTATGCCGTGCGCGCCGTAAGCTTTCGCGAACTGCATAAAATTCGGAAGATACGGAGGACAGGCTTCGTTTTTGCCTTTACAGTTCGGCGGGCAGGTCACTCTCCGGCGCAGGCAGGTCGCTTCATAACGTTTTCCGTAAAAAAGCTGCTGCATCTGACGCACCATGCCAAGGTACTGATTATTTAACAGGCAGATAATAACCGGCGCTCCTTCCGTAACCGCCGTTGCCATTTCCTGCATATTCATCTGAAAGCCCCCGTCTCCGGTAATACAAAGAACCGGCAGATCGGGATTTCCGATTTTCGCCCCGACGGCGGCAGGGAATCCGAATCCCATTGTCCCAAGTCCTCCGGACGTAATAAATGTCTTTTTTCCGCCAAAATCCAGGTACTGCGTTGCCCACATCTGATGCTGTCCGACGTCGGTCGTGATCACACACGCGTCAAATTCCGCATTGATTGCTTCCATAATCATCTGCGGCGTCATTCCTCTGTCCCTGCGCATTTCCAGGGGATTCTCTTTGTCCCACGCAGCAATCTGCGCCATCCATTGTTTTGTATTCTTTGGCTCCGCCCATTCGTTTAATTTTTCCAGTGCTAATTTTGCATCCGCAACAATCGGAACGTCCACGACAACATTTCTGGAAATTGCCGCCGTATCGATGTCGATATGCACGATCTTGGCATTGGGGGCAAATTCATTCAAATCACCGGTAATCCTGTCGTTAAACCTCGTTCCGACGGAAAAGAGAACGTCGCATTCACTGACTGCGATATTCGCCGCGTACCTGCCATGCATTCCGCTGTTGCCCACATAATACGGATGACCCCCGGGCAGCGCTCCTTTTCCCATGATCGTCGTAACCACAGGAACTTTCATTGTCTCCACAAACCGTTGAAATTCTTCCTGCGCCCTGCCCAGCAGAACACCGCCGCCCGCTAAGATAAGCGGTTTGTGCGCGGATTTTAACAGCTTATACGCTTTCTTCAGCTGTCCCACATGGACGCCTTCGTTCGGTTTATATCCGCGGATATGCACCGTCTCCGGATAAGCGCCGTCCCCTGTCTGCGTTTGTATGTCTTTGGGCAGGTCAATCAGCACGGGTCCCGGCTTTCCGGTTCTTGCTATGTGAAATGCCATTTTAATGATCTTTCCCAAATCTTTCCTGTTGCGGACCGTCACGCCGTATTTTGTAATACTCCTTGTCATTCCTACGATATCCACTTCCTGAAACGCGTCGTTGCCGATCAGGCTGAGCGGAACCTGTCCGGTAAAACAAACCAGCGGTATATTATCATAATGCGCGTCTGCCAGCCCCGTAATCGTATTGGTCGCTCCGGGTCCGCTTGTGACCAGGCAGACGCCGACTTTTCCGGTTGATTTCGCATATCCTTCCGCTTCGTGTATCAGCGCCTGTTCATGGCGCGGAAGGATCAGGCGGATTTCTTCCTGTTTATATAACTCATCCATCACATCCGTTACCATCCCGCCCGGATAGCCGAATATCGTGTCTACGCCTTCTTCCAGCAAGGCTCTTACAAATAATTTTCTTCCTGTTATATCCATGTGCAACTTCTGCCTCCCGTATCAATTCTGCTCTTGTAGGAAAGATTTCTTCCGATATTTTAAAAAATAATATTCCAGATCAAAATATGTCTGTTCATCGCTTTCTTCCGCCAGCTCCCAGTCCGGATGTTCATCCAGATTCGGAAAATAAGCGTCCGCATCATAAGAAAAATGAATCTTCGTTATATAAGCCGTATCGCATTTATCCAGAAGCATCCGGTACATACGTTCCCCGCCGATCACATAGATCTCTTCTTTGTCGTATTGTTCCAGCAGCTGATCAAGCTCTGCCTGGGAATGTACGCAGATGGCGCCCTTTACCCGGTATCCGGGATTTTTGGTCAGTACGATATTTGTCCTGTTTTTCAGAGGAAGCCCGCCGGGAAAACTCTCAAGCGTCTTCCTCCCCATGACGACGACTTTCCCCGTCGTCATTTCCCGGAAAAATTTCAAATCCGCCGGAATACTGACCAGCAGCGCATTATTTTTTCCGATTGCCCAGTTTTGGTCAACCGCCGCTATGATATTCATCTAAAACCTCCCTGCATCCGTCATAAAATCCGGCTTATTACCATAACATGTATCCGCTCAATCGCACTTCATTGCAAATGTTTTTTGGATCTGCTCCATCTGCCCGCAGGACATCTTGCCCTCAGGGCATTTCCCTGTCATATAGCATGTCGGTCCGTACAGGGAAAACAAATCCGGATATTCCCTGCGCAAAATCTCCAAAAGCGATACCGATAGGCTGCGGATTTCCCACTGCGCCCGGTTGCAGCTTCTTAATCGAATAAACGTGGCCAGTTCATTTGCATTCATCGTCGTCATAACCGGAACGGTCAATCCGCTCAATACGGTATATACTTTATCATAGATCGAAAATCCGGCGTGTTTCAATTGCTCATAAACCGTTTCCGATTTTGAAAATATGCCGGTATATCGTTCTTCTAATCCCGCGTTCACTATGCTTTGGGGAATAATATAATCTTGAAACCGGCAGGCATTTCCGTAATCCGGTATCACAATGGACTGCATTCTGTGCCGCACCAGATGCGTAATTCCGGCTAAAGAAATCTTCTGAAAAAGAACGGTAAAATTCACCTGTTCCAACTCTCTTTTTCTGGACCGGGATAAAATCTTCTGCAGAATTTTTTTCTGAGTCTCCGTACCGCTGCCTGCCGTCTGCATAAAGCCGTAACCGGACTCCAGCAAAAACGCCCGGCAGATCATTTCTTCCGGATTGTCCGGTCCGTTTAATAAACGTACCGATTCTTGCCGTTCTTTTGTACGTTCCCGGGAAGGACAGACCTCTTCGGGTTTCTGAATCGGAATGTCAAAGCCGCTTTCCCCGTTTGAGGAATCTGCAAATTCCAGAAACGGAGCAATTTCTCTGCATTGGTCCATCAGCGATCGCCCAAGCGCCGCAATTTCAGCATAGTCTTTTCCCCGCCCATAGACCATTTCGTTTACAATCTTTACGAGCTGCCGTGCATTGACGGTACAATAAAAGTTGCTCCGGAACGAATACGGCAGGATAAACCTGGCGTCTTCTTTCGGAATACCGCATTCCAGCAGATCGTTGTATTCCTGAAATAAATATTCCATATGGTTTCGGTATATGGTCCGTATCGTATCCCCCTGTTCCCCATACGCATCAAAATCGGGAGAGACGTATCCCATATGGCCAAAATCAACATATCTTCTGGATTTTACCGTAAAAGAAGCCAAACGGAATTCGATCATAAATTGCTCTACAAATACCGACACATTGTCAAACGCCAAATTAAAATTCATATGCTCTAACACCGACGTATGACCGGACAGCAAAATTTTTTGAATCAGGCGGTGATTCTCCTCGCCGCTTTTTTCACAGGATTTATCATATAGTTCTATCGCGCTGCCTTTTGTTGTCGAAATTCTTCCCGCCGACGCGACAATAGACGATGCATTTTCATTGTAATACAGTATTTTCACAGAGCTTTGTTTCATTTTGGTATCCCCTCATCTTTTCTGTTTTTCCAGCTGACTCATATTCTCCGAAAAATCCGAGATTAATTATCTATTCTAACAAAGCTTTCCCAAAAATGCAATATTCGTTTGCCCTCTCCGTCCAGCTTCCTTTGGGTATGATTTTTTGAGATTCAGCGCTGTACAATCCCTTCGAAATGTTGTATAATATTTGAAAATGTTTTTAAGGAGATTTTACTATGAGTCAGGAAAAAGTAGACCGTTATAAAAAAGAAAAAGCAAACCGCAAAAAGATTTTAAAAAGAGAAAAAGCAAAAGCGATCGCCGTACGCACGGCGGGAACGCTTGTCTGCGTCGCATTGATCGGATGGATCGGATACTCGGGATACAGCCGGTGGGAATCCTCCCGTCCGGCAAAATCTACCGAGATTACCATGGATGCGCTTTCCGATTATTTAAACACGCTTACGGCAGACGATACCGCAGAATAACGACTGCACTGCAAAAACAAATCCCGGAACTGCAGAAAATTTCTTCCTTTTTTTTGCTGTTCCGGGATTTTCAAATTTTTACTCCTGCTGCACGGCAGCTTTTTTTAACGCGTCATTTACCGCATTTAAAATAACCATAGACGTATATTGGTTATCTTCACTATAAGTGATTTCATCGGTAGACTGCTTTGCCACGATCTGATCCGCAAGTTTCTCCACTGCCGGCTCCATCAGCGGATACATGGTTGCCACGGTTTCATCCAGATTTACCAACGATACGGAATTGATCTGATCTTCATCCACCACTACCTGTACATCAATGGTACTGTCGTTAAACTGTATCGTAGACGTATATACGCCGGCAACATATTTCATGGTTTCCGCGGTCTTATCTTTCTGCCTGGGAAGAAACATAAAGATCAAAAGCAGAATCAATAATATTCCAAGCCCCGCAAAGATCAGTGTATAGATCATTTCTTTCATATGAAGGACTACAATTTTTGTTTTGGCGCTCACCTTGATTCCTCCGATTCCCCTGATTAATAAATTGTATGCAAAAGAGAACCGTTTATACCTGAAATACGGCGGAATATTTTTTGTCCTTTTGAACAGAATAAAAGCATGAAAAAGCATCGAATCGAAAAAAATTTTGCCATCTGCGGGCTGACCGGATGGTGCATGGAGATCATTTACACGTCCCTGAATTCATTCCGGGAAAAAGATATGCGATTAAAAGGAAACACTTCCATCTGGATGTTCCCGATTTACGGCATGGCATCCATGATCGGAGAAGCATACCCTTTGCTAAAAAAATTTCCGCCGCTGTTTCGCGGCGGAATTTACGGAGCAGGCATCCTCTCATTTGAATACTTCAGCGGAAGCCTGCTGAAAAAACATAAGCTTTGTCCCTGGGACTACAGCAATGCCAGATTAAATATCAACGGTCTGATCCGGCTCGACTATTTTCCTCTATGGATGGGCGCCGGGCTGATCTTTGAACAGATTTTATGCCGCAGGCAGTAAACGTTTCCCGTTCCTGCCGCCGGATTTCTGCATGTCGTCCGGTTTACTGATCACTTTGCGATATACTGAATGAACTGTATGTATTGCCTTTGATACCGGTTCCCACTGCACGCACTTTATAAAAATATGTCTTTCCGGATGTTCTTCCGGCGTCTTGAAACGACGCATAATCTTTTACTACGGCAAGTTTTTTGTATTGCCCGTTCTTAGAATCGCTGCGGTAAATCTCGTACTTCTGCGCTCCGCTGACCTGTTTCCAACTCACCTTTGCCCGGGCTTTCGACTTGCCGTCTACAAAAATATCCGGTTTGTTTAACAGCCTGACTTTCTGCGGTGCGCAGAAACCAGCCGTCTGTTTCCGTTCTCCCGACATCTTGTAAGGACGGACTTTATAAAAGTAAGTCTTTCCGGATGTTACGCTTCGATCCCGAAACGAAACCGTCGTCGCTTTTTTGACGGATGCAATCGGTTCGTAAACGCCGTCCCTGGAATTACTGCGGTAAATCTCATATCCGGAAGCCCCTTTTACTTTACTCCATCCGATCGAAACGCTGGATGACGTTTTACCGGTCAGCTTTGTGATTTTTGTTTTTGTAAGCGTCTGATCTTTCGCTTTCTTTAATCCATAACAAGCCGCAATTCCTTCTGCATCCGCTGCCGCCAGTTTCTTTAATGCGACCGCGGTCTTTAGATGCTTTCCGGCATCGGACGGATTGGAAATAAATGCGTGCTCCACGATCACGCCCGGAAATCCCGCCTGCTTGGACCCGCGGATCACCGCATAATAATCTGCCGTAGAATCGTCCGGGTACTTCGATCCGATCATAGAACTCCTCGTCTTGATCTTTCTGTCACGCAGGCCGAGCGATACCAGATTCTTCTGAATTGCGCCTGCAAGCTTTCTGCCCTTTTCTCCGATCGACGGTCTGTAATTGGAATTGGGATAAAAGACTTCCGCTCCTTTTGCCTTCGTATCCGACGAGGAATTCAAATGAATACTGACAAACACATCCGCTTTTACGGCAGATGCTTTAGAAACCCGTTTACTTAAGTCCACAAACGTATCGTTTGCTCTCGTCAGATATACCTTGACGCCTTTATATTTTTCCAGTTCTGCTTTGCAGTATTGTGCGATTTTTAACGTAAGAGATTTCTCATACAGACCGTTTCCGACTGCGCCGGAATCCCTGCCGCCGTGACCGGCATCCAATACAACAATCAGATCCCCGCTATTTGCGGAATTTGAACGTTCCTTTTCTGTGCTTTTAAAAAATCCGGAAAAAAGATTATCCGCCCAAATAGAATTTGTCCCGGAAACAGTAAATATAGAGGCGATCAAAACAGCCGCCAGGATTATTTTCAGTTTTTTCATCTTCTTCCTCCGATGTCCGATTTTATTATATTGCTCTGATTATAGCATAAATAAAAATTATTTCAAGCCAACGGAGGAATCCAATTTTTTCACATTTTCACAGCTTCGCTTTATTTTAGTTTCATCGTGGATTTAAAACCGGTCGTTTTTTTGAACAGCTTTTTATATGCCGCTTTGTTTTTCTTCGGCACTTTGATCGTGCATTTCTTGTCGATGCCTTTGACTGCTTTCTTGCCGACCGATTTGAGTACCTTCGACTGAATCTTGATCTTCTTTAATTTTCCGCATTTTTCAAACGCAGACTTTCCGATTGTTTTCACATTTGCCCCGATCGTTACTTCTCTCAGGTTCTTATTGTTCTTCATTGCGTTTGCCGATATTACCGTCACCAGGTACGTCCGCCGGTCTACCGTAATGGAAGCCGGGATTTTGATCTTCTTTTCCGTTTTCTTGCTTGGTTTTACATAAGTAACCGTACCGCCCGATGCAGTGGAAGACGTATAGACATATGTTGCTTTTCCATCCGAATACGTGCTTCCCACTGCGGGAAGTTTTGGTTTTTCCGGATTGGCAGGAGGTTCGCTGGGTTTTGCCGGGTTCAAAATCCGGTCAATCGCACCATTCAGCTTCTGCTGCATCTCCCGCAGCGCCTTTGCATCACTCAGAGTCTCTTGCTCCATCAGCCTCTTCGCTTCCTCAAATACGCTCCGCAGCGCTTCCACAGCTTCTTTGGGATAAGTGCCGCCGGTAAGATACTTCTCTGCTTCCGTCAGCTTTGTTTCCAGGTTTGCAATCTCGGTTTCTACTTCCTGGCCCAGCGGCTCTCCAACCGTAATGTTGTAATTTGTTCCGTCTTTTACAATGCGAAACGTTCCCGCCCGTTTTCCTTTGACCACATAGCTTTCGGCTTTCTGGTAGAGAAACCAGCTGTTATTATCCTTATTGTATCCGGCGGCACGTACGTTGGCATTTGAGAAATTATTTAAATAATGTTTTCCGTTTGATATACTGAAGGAACCGAATTTATCCTGAATCTGAAGCGTTTGCGGCGCATCGCTTACATTGACCTCGCAGGATTCTCCGGATGCATCTTTAAACTCCATATACTTTCCGTCATTATCGACAATCGTATACCCTTCTTCCGTTTTCGCAATCGTCCACATATACTGCGTCAGGTCTTCCCCTTCAAAGTCTGCCGCCTGCATTGCCCTTCCCAGGGGATCTGTTGCCTTACTGTCACCCGAAGTCACGATATGGCTCTCCGTTCCGATCAGATACTTCCCGTCTGTCAGTTTTGTCACGGGTTCATACGGATACTCGTTCGGATTTTCTTCTAAGAGAACTGTCTGACGGTATGCATCTATTTCCGGCATGACGCCTTTCATCACCATGCTTTCTCCGATATCCAGTGAAATCTCCCGGACGTCATTCTTAACGGTAATATAATATACCCTATCTCCCGCCTGAAATGAGGTCGTCCCTTCTGCAATGCCTTCGATTTTGATTTTACCTTTTGTTTCCGTTACCTTTGCGACAGACTCATTTAAATTGGTACGATCCAAACTCGTTTCGTCTGCAATCGTGTAATTTTTCACATCTCCCATACGCAGTTTCACCGACAGATACTCTGTCGTTTCAGAAACCGCAACCGGCAAATACGTCGTATTCGTTCCGTCAGAAATCACAAGCATCTCCTGTGCCACGCCAAACCCGCAATTTTTGCTGGTGATCGTAAGTTTCCCATCTGTGATGGAAGCGGTAAGATTCTCATCATTACTCGAGCGTACGGTCCATACCGGACTGTCCGCAGAGGAACGTACCTGATATTCCACCGAAGCATTCGGTTTCATCGTAACGCTGCTTGTCTTTGTTCCGTTTTTGTCTTCACACCACGGAGCCGAAGCCATCACGGCATTACTTCCGATGATATCTTCGATTGCAATATTCGTATAAGTAATCGCCGCGCCTGCGTTTTCATACAGCAGCCCGATCGATCCGTCATTGAGTTCCGTCAGGCAGGAATATGCATAATATGCGTTTCCGTTCACACTATACTCGTATTTCCAGTCAATGGTTCCGTCATTGTTCACCAAACCTACAAAAAGTTTTCCTGAGGTACGGCCTCCTGTGTTGGAAGGCGCCGAAAAAATAATCGCCGTTTTCCCGTCGATCTTCTTGGAATAGGTAATCGCACTTAGCTCACATCCCAAATTATATGTAATCGTCGGGTTCTTCTTTTCCGACCAGGTCTCGCCCCAGTCTTCCGATATATTGTATCCGCCGTGGCGCGTAAATATAAATAATTTTCCGTCCGCTTCCACGATCGCCGCCTCCGAACTCACCTGCGGAACCGATTCGCCGCGCTCCCACGTCAGCCCGCCGTCATCCGAATAAATGCACGCGCTGTTCCTGTCTCCGTCCGTAAATTCATATGCCGTAAAAACAATTCTTCCCGTAGAAGTCACAATCCCGCGGCCCGGTCCGACCAACAGAGATTTCTCTGCCGGTTTTTTCACTCTAAGAAGCGACGGGATCGACCAGTTTGCTCCACCGTCTTCCGATTTCGTCAGATACAGATAATCTGTCGGATATACAAGGTATGGAGAATTTGCACAAAACAGATTGGTGCTTTTTTCCCCATCGGTAATATTAAAAAATGCATCTACGGTAAAACCTTCTACCGCATTGCCGCTTTCATTCTCAATAATCACATAGTAAGAATCTTCGTCTGCATCCGCCGCATAATTTCGTTCCAAATGGTAGCCATAAGACCTGCGGTTATCTCCGGAAAGGATCAGGTTTCCGTCTTCGTCAAATTCATTGCCGCGAATCGGCGCATTCGGAGCCGTATTGATTGCATATCCGCCCGGCCATACGTCTGCGATCATATAGACGTTTTTCCCGTCCGTTGTAATCGCAGGATCGATAAAAGCCGTAGACTGCAAATGCTTTTTATTTCCGTAATCTCCCAGATAATTGGCAAACGTATACTTCCAGTTTTCCCCGTTATCCGTAGAACGGGACACAACCGTATCCAGTCCGCAGGCGTCTCCGGCATGATCCCATCGGGCGTCGCACGCAGCCACAAGCGTGCCGTCGTCCAGTGTAACAAGACCCGGAATGCGGAAATTATCGCTGCCTCCCGTTCCCGACGGGAACGGCTGTCCGACGGTTTCGCCATCCGGCGGTTTCGTTCCCCATTCAATTTCTGTAATTTCTTTCCTGCCCCCGGCGTCTTCATTTTCCGCCCAAACGGTCCCCGGCAGCGCCGTCACGGTGAAAACAGCGGCAAGCAGGCCTGCCATCCATCGTTTCTCTTTTCTCATCCCAATCTTCTCCTTTATTGATAAATTAGACCCCGGAAACGTTTCTTTCTCTTTCGGAATCTTTTTTTATTTTAGCATCTTTTTGCAGCAGCCGCAAGAAATATCCCCAAACAAAGCCGGCGTTTACATCCGCCGGATCCGCCCGGACAGAGGTTGTATTTTTTTACCGGATGTGTATAATGAGATCATACCATCAGAAGCAAATCCAAATGGAGTGCATGAAACATAGGAGGGAATGCAATGGAACATAAAACAGTTCAAATGATCGGCAGGTCTCCCGCCGGCATAAAAAGTCTTGTCTCCGCTTTAAAAAGAGAACTCGACGCTGACCTGATCACGGAAAGCTGCCGGGCATTCAGCGGGGCATACGCCGTCTTGCTCTGTTTTGAAAAATATTATTTCCGCAATAACAGCTACGCAGGCCTGACGATTATGCTCACAGAAGAACAGGAGAACCAGACCGCGGATATCATCGGCTTCGGCGGCGGGAACGGTCTGTTTAACTTTAGTTTGGGAGCCAATTCCAATTTTGCCGATACGGCAAAATCCATTCTGGAAAACTACGGGTTTCAGGAATACCGCGGATAATCCGCCGGAAGCTTTCCGACATTTTGTATATAACAAAAATGTCAGAAAAATGCCTGGCCGTATCCTTTTTGATACAGTCAGGCATTTGTTCTTATGCTTTACAGATTCGTTCCGCCGGCTAAGATCTTATACCGGATCGCCCTGCAAGGATTTATGGTCAATGGGCAGGGCCTCCCAGCGTTTTTTCAGCAGATACGCCGCATCTTTGGGCTGTCTCTGCCTCGTGAATACGCCTTTTTTATTACCGCCGACACGCAGGATACCTTCCGTCGTCTGGAAATCCGCAAAATTCCAGATCTGCTCTCCTTTGATAAAATCATACGAATCGAATACGGCATTTGTCATATCCAGATACTCCTTTTGATATTCCTGGCTCCACATCACCGACGGAAGCTTATGCTCTTCTCCCAACGTATCCGCACCATATTCGGTAAAAATAAACGGCTTCTCCAGATGCAGCGCTTTCCATGCGTCCAATTCTTTCCGGAACATTATTTCCGCTTCCGAAATCTCATACCCGCCTTTGACATACCAGCCGTAATAACGGTTTAATGCAATGATATCGCTAAAGGAATAGCATTTACATGCATCCGGTACCGAGTTCATAATCAGTGCAAACGTCCGGGGGCGCTTTTGGATATCCAATTCATGTGCCCAGTCAAAAATCTCTTTAAAATAAGGAACCGCTGCCTCATTTGTCGTCTCCGGTTCATTAAAAAGACTCCACGCAATGACGCAGGGATGGTTTTTGTCTCTTGCAATCAGTTCTTCGATTGCTTTTTTATGCGCCTTTAACAGCAGAGGCGTCGTCTCTTTTTCGAAAAATGCCGTTTTCTTTCCTGTGCTCGCTTCCATAAAATTCATCAGGCTTTCAAACATACCGACTGCCGCTGCTTCATCGATCACCAGAAAGCCCTCTTCGTCTGCCATCTGGTAAATTTCTTCACTGTAAGGATAATGCGCCGTCCGAAATGAATTTGCCCCAATCCACTTCATCAGTTCAAAATCGCGTTTCATAACGCCGATCTGGAATCCCCGCCCGACAATATCGCAGTCTTCATGCTTACCGAACCCCTTCAGATAGACGGGCGTTCCGTTGACCAGAATCGAAGTCCCTTTGACGCAAACGGTACGGATGCCGATTTTTTGCCCGTATTCATCAATGACACCGTCTTCTCCCGCGATACGAATCATCAAATGATATAAATATGCGTTCCTCACCTGCCAGAGCCTGGCATTTTCCACATGCATGACGCCGCTTTTTCCTTCCGCAGACGCCGCCTCCTGTCCGTTTTCATCCAAAAGAGACAGCGTTACGGGATGCTCTCCCGTCGTCCTTACCGAATACCTGATCTTCGCATCTGTTCCTGAAATTTCATAGTCCAGGTCAAAGTCAAAAATATGTTCCTTCGGAACCGCAATCAACTGCACAGAACGCTGAAGCCCGGAATAATTAAAAAAATCAAAATAGGGCTTGTTCATCTTTTTTCCGTCTGGCAGAACATGGGTTTCGCCGCAGGGAATATTGGTCACCGTTAGTTCGTTGTTGACTTTCACTACGACCTTATTAAAAGAATCGTATACGGCCGCATCCGTCACGTCCGCCAGAAAAGGAAGAAATCCTCCCTCATGTTCGGTGATCTTTTTGCCGTTTAGATAGACGCAGGCTCTGTGGGTTGCCGCCCCAAACCTTAGAAAGAGACGCTTTCCTTTCCATTCGCCCGGCACAAACACATCTTTTTCATACCAAACATCCCCGGCAAATTCCCGGACATCTTTTTCCGTATAAAAGTCCTGAAAACTTGCGGGTACCGGAATCAGCTCTTTGCCGGGAATGCCCCTCTCCCAATGTTCCTGTTCTCCGTCTTCCCGCTCATCCAAGCAAAATTTCCACATGCCGTCCATGGATACCAGACGCCTGGATACGGTAGATACCGGATAAAGCATGGAATATTCCAACATTTCAATTACCTCCTGTCTGATCGATCTGCCATTAGTATATCCATGCCGATTCCTTTTTATAATCCCCGCTTTTCTTTCCCTAAAAACGCATCCATCACACGAACGCTCGCCGCCATATTCTTTAAACGCATCAGCTCCATGCCCATATATTCTTCCAGCTGCAAAGCCTCCTCTTCCGTAAATCCTTTATTAGAAATGATTTTGCAATCCGGAATCTTTCCTTCCGCCATTCTCCGCCCGTCCGTAAAAGAAACAAACGCAAACTTTCTTCCGTTCTGTTGAAAAATCTGAGATACCGACATATTTAATGTATCACCCATACAATCATCCCCCGCAAAGCCCCTGGTACAGCGCCATCGTCTCAGGACTACGATATTCATGCTTTTCATAATAACCGATCAGACTGCCGGTTTCATCCCGAAGCGCCACCATATACACATCTTTATTTTCTTTCTCATTGCGGTATGTATAAATAACCGTATGATCCGGATCTTGGCAAAACCAATCGACAACTTCCCGTATTTTCTTCCCGGACGCCTCATTGTGGCATGCAAGCAGACTGCTGCCGATCAGACTCTTACCGCCCTGCCCGGCATATCGCTTCTTTGCCGCAGGATTCATGTATAAAATCTCGTGCTCGATATTACAAACAACGACAGGGCAGCAATCCGTATCTACAATACTTTTCAAAAATGGATAGAGTTCCATCGATATACTTCCTCCTTTTTTATATTATAACTTCTCGGAATCTTCAGCCCTTATTTCATGGGTCTTTCAGAACCTATTT
>BLMD01000227.1 GCA_011959925.1 Lachnospiraceae bacterium | reverse complement strand
CAATGTTTCATCGGATTTGATTGTACAGAGCTGATTTTCTTTTTAGGCGGAAGTTCGTTTGTGATGTAAAAGCTCATGAAACTGTTCTCCTTTAAAATTAGTGCAAATTATTTTAGCATGAAAACCAGCAGTTTGTCAAATCCTATTTTTATGAAATTTTCAGACTTTTCATCTCACATAACTTGAGATTACAACAATTTGATTTTAGAAATTACAATTTTTTATGTTTCAATTACCACTCACTATCATGCTTGAATCAACTTCCCTTTCTTTACCCGAAAAATGGTGTCCGCCTGTTTTGCAAGGTCGTTCGAGTGGGTAACAATAATCACGCATTTATTCATTTCATGGGCGCATCCTTTCAAGATGGAGATAATCTCTGCCGCTGTATCTTCGTCTAAATTTCCAGTTGGCTCGTCCGCAAGTATCACTTTCGTATCGGAAGCCAATGCACGGGCAATCGCCACACGCTGCTGCTGACCGCCTGAGAGTTTTAAGACATTTCGTTTACATTCTTCCTCAGTCAGCCCAACACGCTCTAAAATTGGCTGCGGTGAAAGCTTTGCTGTCAAAGCGACATTTTCTTTTGGTGTTAGATAATCAATCAGATTGTAGCTCTGGAAGATAAATGCCACATTATTTTTTCTGTGATTGGCAAGCCCTAACTTTTCAATGTCCTGTCCATCGTATAAAATCTGTCCGTCTACGGGGCTGTCCAGACCTCCCAACAGTGACAGAAGCGTGGTCTTTCCACATCCCGACTGTCCGAGGATAGCGTACATTTTCCCCTCATCTAATGCCATATTGATACCGTTTAATACATTCCGCTTATTGTCATAGGAATAACGGATGTTGTTCATTTCCAAAACGCTCATTGTAAAATCCTCCTAATCCATTTGTGATAAAATCTTTCTTGGTTTCATCTGTATGACCGTGATAGATGCAACTGAAACGGAAACAGCAATAAGTAATGCCCCAAAGATGTAGATGTAGAGCAAATCACTTGGTCTGACATTTACCCGAACACGCTCCACCGTTTCCAGTTCAGAAGTATCATAGGGGATATATTGCCCTGTTATGTCAAGATACTCTGAACCATCGTCTGGAACTTCTATTTCTGGTGCCTCCTGCGATTCGGCTACCCGATGGAAAATCAAATCGCTGATTCCCTGCGAAACAAAACTGCTTGCAACATAAGACAATCCAAATGCCAGAATTGCTATCATAAGGATTTCTATAATATACTGAAAGACAATCCTGCCTTTCGTTATCCCGACAGCAAGCAATATGCCCGTTTCATGCCGCCGCTGTTTTATCCACATAGACAAAATCAATGTTAAAATACCTACGCTTACCAAAACGCATCCTACAATCATCCAGATAATCAGTTTCTGCATCGCTGTCAAAGACGAAGCGACCGCTTCATAAGCAGAATTATCTACCGTGAGCTTAAAGCAGTCCCAATCCAAATCAAGAGCTTGTATCTGTTTTGCGATGCCGTCAATTTCTCTGGGGTCGTCTACATAAAAATCAACGCCATTGTCATACTGGATTTCATCTCTCTGCATAATTTCACGCATTGCCTTATGGTCGATAACCAGACGGTTACGCTTGTCCGTTGAGGTCGTATGAAAAGATTCAGAGTCCCCCATATACTCATAAATGCCGATGATTGTCAGCGTTACATCGGGATAATCCCCACTGTCGTAACAGCACTGTACGGTAATGGTATCGCCTAGCTTTAACTTGTTGTTCTCTGCAACTGCCGTACTGATTAAAACAACATGGTCGTCGTCCTCTTTGATGTGCCGCCCCTCCACCAACCGAAATGCCTTGCGGGTAAAAAAGTTGAAATACTCTGAATTTGTTACGGATGGAAGCCTGCTGTAATCGCTTCCCTCCCCAAAGCTGAAACCCGATATAAACTCAAAATCCTTTGCAAAAACACTGCCATCTCCCAAGCCATTGTATGACTTGATTCCATCTACTGACAGTATCTCTTGAATATCCTTGTCAGTGATGGGAGTTCCCGTATAAGCGACCATCGTTCCTCCCGCCGCCTGCTGATACTGCCAGTTCGCACGGTTATTTTCATCTAATTCAAGGCGGATGCTCCCGCCTATGGATTGCCGCAGGCTGTATGCTGAATTGTCCGCTGCCTTATAGATAGACAGTCCAGTTAAGGTAAATGTGGACATTGCCAGCAGCAAAAAAAATAAAATAACCGTTTTTACTTTTTTCCGAACCGTATATAAAAATGCTCTTTTCCATGTACTCATAATTTTTATCCTCCTGTCAGCTCATTTTTGATAAAATATCTTTTGGCTTCATACGGGCAACTGGCAGGGATGCCATAATTACCGTGAATATGATAACGAATGTTTCTGTCAGAAATTGCAACAATATGTTTTGCAGAGAAAGCGGCATATGGATGATTGTTTCCATACCTTTTAAGGCTTCCTCTGCCTGCCCTGTGACAAAACTGCCTAGTGGAAAAGATACCAGAAACACCAATACAGCCACCATTAAAATTTCATAAATGAACTGCATTGTAATCTGTGAAACGGATGTGCCTATGGAAAGCAATATCCCCGCTTCATGTATTCTGTTCCTTATCCGCATGGCAAGCACAAGGAAAATCACAATGATACCGATAAGCATAACCGCCAAAAGCATGATTCCCGTAAGCTGTTCTAAGGTCTGGATTTGGTATGCAACTGACTGGTATTCCGATTCATTGATTCGGATAAAATAGTCCTCCCACGAAATAGATGAAATCTGTTTTACCTGCTTGACAATGTGCGTCAATTCCTCTGGGTCGGTCACAAAAAAAGTCACGTTTCCAGAATACGCAGATGCTTTCTGGTTAGACAGCTTCCAGAAAATATCATGCGTCGTAAAAATGGTGTCATCGTCATACTCCATTTTGATGTCACTGGCATAGATTCCTGCGACGAAAACTCTTGCCTGTTCCCCGCTGCCATCAGAAACAGATTTCAATATCAACTCACTGCCAATCCCTAAATTATTTTCTTCTGCCAGTTTAGCACTGATAACAGCCGCATCCGTATCCTCTGCCGTAATATGCCTTCCCTCCGTAAGTTCCAGTATTCCGCTTACAAAATCTGCCTGATAAGCGGTTTCCGTATTAGCAGAAAGATTACCGCTTTCCATTCCAGAGAGAAACTCCATTCCCTCCACAAAAATGGAAAGATTTTGTTCGGCATTGTACGCCTTTATCCCGCCAACGCCTAAAATCTGTTTCACTGTTTCATACGGGATAGGAATTTTTTCAGCGGTATATCCCGTTTCGCTCCCGTCAAATTCCAGATGATTGATACTGCCACTCATCGTAAAGGACGCCCCTATCGTTTCCCGTAAAGCTCTGGCTGCTTTTTCTGTTCCGCTTCGGATAGAAATGCCGACCATAACGGAAACGGTCAGCAAAAGCAATAGCAAAAAAAGCGTCAGACTTTTTCCTTTCTTCCGTACATCATAAAGAAATGCCCGTTTCAAGCTGCTCAATAAATTTTCCTCCTTTCGTTTGTTATAACTTCTCGGAATCTTCAGCCCTTATTTCATGGGTCTTTCAGAACCTATTT
>BLMD01000226.1 GCA_011959925.1 Lachnospiraceae bacterium | reverse complement strand
TGATAATTATATTATACCAAATATAGGCGGTGGTATCTACTTTTTCAGCGGCCTCTCATACAGACGGATGACATCATTTCCAAATGCCTGAGCCGTCAATGCCGCTTTCTCCGCCACAGGCATGTCACTGGTGCCGCCTGTTGCCACAAGAATCTTCCCCTCCCCGTCCGGAACAGGAATATCCCCCACAACCCCTACACGGCTCAGTTCATCATACTGAAGCGGAAGCTCTTTCCCTGCAAGTTCTGCCGCCTGGCTGCTCATGCGGGTAATCAGGACTGTGTTCTGCCCGTGACGGTACATGGCGGATGCAATCTCCCGGATCTGCTCCGGCGTCTTTCCAGCCCCGTAGATTACCTCGGCAATGCCCTGACGCACAGCCCGATGGTGATCCAGTTTTGCAAATCCCAGATCCTCGAACGGGGCTTCCTTCAGCCGGAGCATGGCCGCATCAATCGGCATTTTCCCGCCTGCTACCTGTTCAAGCAGCAGACGCAATTCATTTCTTTCCATTACGATTTCCTCCCTTCCATGTCCAGCAAAACTGCCGGAAAATCTGCCTTTAACGCCATAACGATCTCTTTTTTCCTTTCCATGAACCATGCCATCTGCCCTTCTGGCAGTTGGACACGGGCAGCTTCGTGAAAAATCCGCACACGGAAATCCGAAAAGCCCATGGAAAAAAGCAGGTTTTCTGCCCGTTCTATTTTTTGAAGCAACTCCCTGTCAAGGAACCCTCCCGCAGGCACCCTGGTCGCAAGACATGCATAAGCCGGTTTATTCCAAGTGAAGAGTCCTGCTTCTTGTGAAAGGCGGCGGATCTCCTGCTTTGTCAGACCGCAATCCCGCAGTGGAGAACAAACCTTAAGTTCCTTAAGGGCCCGCATACCTGGCCGGTCAGAGTTTAAATCAGACGCATTCGTCCCATCCAGCAATAGCGAATATCCATCCTCTCCGACCTTTTCTTTCAGTATGCCAAACAAAGCCGCTTTGCAGCGGTAACAGCGGTCCGCCGGGTTCGCCGCCACCTCTGGGCAGCTTAAGATGTCATATTCAATCACGGACAATTCCACCTGCAGCTCCTTCGCAAGCTTTCTTGCATCCGCCAGTTCAAATGCCAGCTGGAAAGGCGTGCGGATGAAATAAGGCCGGATATCTGCGCCGCTTTTTATCCCTTCATAGAGCAGATAGGCCGAGTCCACGCCGCCGGAAAATCCCAAAGCGGCTTTTGGATGGCCGCAAAAAAATTCACTTAATTCCATGATCCAATACTCATGTACGGTAAAGAAGCAAGCAACCGAAAACAAGAAATAGACCGCCAGCACCACACTATTCCGAACCAAAGACCAAAAGACAAGCATTATGGAAATGTGCATAACAGGCTATGGAATCCCTCTTGTTCCTGTTAAATAAAAGGCAAGAAATATTATATGCCTATTTGTTGATAAAGTATAAAATATGCAGAACAATATTGCTATAATTTATACTGCCATATATAATCTCTAATGGCATTCAAAAAATAAAGAAATTGATTAGAAATAGATTTTTATTTGATAATCTTAAGAAATGCATTGAATAGGAGGACATATTTATGGCACAAAGCATACTAATTGTAGATGACGAAAATGAAATTGTATCAATGCTGTATCGTTATTTCAGCAAACTTGGATATACAGTATATACTGCAACAGCGGGAAAAACTGCATTAAAAGAAGTAGAAAAGAATCCTAACATTATTTTGTTAGATGTTAATATGCCGGATATAGACGGATTTACTATTTGTGAAAGAATACGGGATTATGTTTCATGCCCTATTATTTTTTTAACAGCACGTATTGAAGATAGTGATAAAATAAAAGGTTTTTCTATTGGAGCAGATGACTATGTAATAAAACCATTTTCTATTGATGAATTAGAAGCTCGTATTGCAGCACATCTTCGTAGAGAAAAAAGGCACAATATAGCTTCAAAAGTGCAATTTGACGATGATATGGTTATAGATTATTCCTCGCGTATTGTGTTTTATCATAATACGGATATATCTTTTACCAAAAAGGAATTTGATATAATAACTTTCCTTTCACAAAACAAAGGGATTGTTTTCGATCGGGAAACTATTTATGAAGAAGTTTGGGGATTAGACGGGATTGGCGATAATACAGTTGTCACAGAGCATATCAGACGTATTAGGGCAAAATTTTTATCTTTAGGCGATAGACCTTACATTGAAACAGTTTGGGGGTGCGGATATAAATGGGAAAATTAAAGCAAAGCAAATTGTTCAATCAGTTAAATAACATGAGTATCAGGATGTCCTTTGTTCTTTATGCTTTGTTTTCGTTGTTGATTGGAATAATTATTTGTATCTTTTTGATTTCAATGGTAGACAGTTATAGAATAAATCTAAACTATAAGTATGAAAATATGACAGCAAGGTATGATATACCGGAAAATGGTTCGTTTACTGCCGCCTATAGCAACGACCAAACAAAATACACAATATTCGACACTAAAGGTAATGAGATATGCAAATTCAATGTTGATTATCAAAAAGAACGTCCAGTACACGAATATGTCTATCCGAACCATGTTTCATATATTGAAGTTACACCTAATTTTACGAACCGGGACAGACTGATTGACAGTGTTTTAGGTTCACTAAATATTGTAATAATTCCTACCATACTATCTATTAGTATGATATGTTGCGTAACATTTTTTTATAAAAAGAAATTATCAAAACCTATTAAGCTATTGACTAATGCATATCATAAAATTGAAGCAAACGATTTAGACTTTGAATTATCATATCCATTAAATGATGAAATGGGGAAACTCTGCCATGCTTTTGAAAAAATGAAAGAATGCTTGGCAAAAAATAATGAAACTATGTTTCGGCAATTTGCTGAACAGCGCCGCCTAAATGCAGCTTTCTCACATGATTTACGAACTCCTTTGACCTTATTAAAAGGTCATACTACTATGCTGCTTTCTTTTATTCCAAAAGGCTTGGTATCACAAGAAGAAATATTAGAAGAAATATCAGTAATGTCAAAAAATGTTTTGCGGCTTGAAAAATATGTAAATGCCATGACAAACTTATACAGATTAGAAGATATTGAAATTTCACGACAGCGTATTACTTTTTATTCATTTATCGACAGTTTGAATGATACAGCAGAATTACTTTGTTGTGACAAACATTTTTCGATTACAACAAACGGAAAAAATGTAGACATATTTATCAATTTAGATGCAGTTATGCAAATTTATGAAAATTTACTCTCTAACAGTATTAGATATGCAAAAAATGATATTGTTATTAGCGTAGTAATAAAGAATACTAATTTAGTTATATCAGTTTCGGACGATGGTTGTGGTTTTAGAAATAGTGATATTGGAAAAGCAACATTGCCATTTTATAAATTATCAAAAGATATATCTACTGAACATTTGGGGTTAGGACTGAATATCTGTAAAATTCTATGTGAAAGACATGGTGGAAATATTCAAATTGCTAATAATAAAGCAGGGGGAGCGTGTGTTACGGTAAAAATAAATTGTAGTGAAAGTTGATTGAAAATAGACATTTTATTGCTACGATATATCCAAAAGAAAGGAGATAAGAACAAATGAAAAAAATAATGAGTATGTTTATAACCTTATCGTTACTGGTGTGTACTGTCGGGTGTAGTCAAACAGAGGACAGTGATAATCATGTAGTACAAGACTATTTCGAAGAATTTGAGTTTTCTCCTTATGGAAATGAAGAAGAACTTGACACTTTGGAGGATTTAAAGATTTCAATGAATACAGAAAAGGATTTAGACCTAAAGCACCTTTCGTTTTTAATAGAAAATAATTCTGATAAAGAATACCGATATTCACCAAATTATTTTGAAATAGAAGCTGAACAATCCGGTACTTGGTATCAGCTTAAGCAACTTGATGACCCCTCAAAGAGCAATGAAAGAGATTGTATTATTAAGCCTGATGAACGACTAACATTAGAAATTGATGTTAAAAGTTTTTATGGGGAATTGCCTGCTGGACACTATCGCTTGATTAAACAATTTACTTTCTTTGAAAATGAGAGAGATTGGGATTACGATGCTTATAATTTATCTTGTGAATTTACGACTAGGTAAAAAAATTCTTCACTCTGTTTCGCAAATAGGTAATTAAGGCATAGCAACCCAAATTACTGCTATTCCTTTGAATTATAAATGCAACCGTAAACAATGTATGAATACCAGAAAGCATCCATACCGCTTTTTATTTGATATACAAAATGTCTGTTTAACTGCCGTACAGCCCCATTACCCTTCGATTGCGATATAATTGGTTTTTTCAGGGACTGCTTCCTTCATGTTCTTCGGAACCTGTAGTTTCAAAGTGCCATCCTCAAAACGTGCCTTAATATCTTCCTGCTTCACATCTTCCCCTACATAGAAACTTCTGCTGCAGGTACCGGCATAGCGCTCCCGCCTGATGTATACTCCATCGCTGTTCTTCTCTTCATTCTGAGAAGCAGATGAAGCGCTGATTTTCAGATATCCATCTTTCAGCTCTGCCTTTACATTCTCTTTCTTAATGCCAGGAAGATTCATGGTCATTTCATAAGCATTCCCCAAATCTTTAATATCAGTCCTCATCATCTCAGACACATGGGATTGGTAATGGTTTCTCTGGTGCGGATGGTCAAAAAACTCATCCAGCAAACTTTCTCCGAAAATACTTGGTAATAACATAGCACATCGCTCCTTTCATAACTGAAAGCCTTCTGCTTTCTTTAGGGCTATTAAAACACTCTTTTTCAGAAAAGTGAAGTGAATATTTGGCATTATTGATGATCAAAACGCAATAATTGATTTTTGTTAAACTATTCAATGCCGTAAAAATATAGATTGACTTTTTACGAAAAAATGTTAAATATATCTATGTGCTTGTCAGAGGACTTGCAAGCAATATGATTGTTAAAGTGGGATAAGATCCAATGGATTTTATCCCACTTTTTTCTATCAAATTCTTGAGTGTAACTTTACCGCACATCCTCTAAATATGTTTCAATTGTCCCAATCAATTCCTGATCTGCCGGCAGCCATTCTACACTGCTTAGTGTTTCCTTTGTCAGCCACTTCGCGGCCTTATGTTCTTTCAAAACCAATTTTCCTGACCTTATTTTGCAAATAAAACAGTCCATCGATAAGTGAAATTGAGGATAGTCAAATTCCACAGTATCCAGCAATTCAACGATATCCACTTCTACATCCAATTCTTCCTTCATTTCTCTCGCAACTGCAGACTCCGGCGTTTCACCTGCTTCGATCTTTCCGCCGGGAAATTCCCAACCATCCTTAAATTCCCCATAACCGCGCTGCGTTGCAAATATTTTCCCATCTTCAACAAGTATTGCTGCCACTACCTTGATTGTTTTCATCTGATCTCTCCGTTTCTTCTATGATCCATTGACAAGATATTCGTAAATGTCATCCCGCACAGGCGTATCTAATGTCCATTCGATTTCCACAGCTGTCTTATCTGTATTTGGCATCGTAAATTCCTTTGCCCGTCCGGTTGCTGTCATATTTCCCAGATAATAAAATTCTTTTGAAACTTTATCATCCTTATTTTTTCTTACAAAAAGCTGTACGTCTATTCCGTTTTCCCTGGCATTCAAAAAATTCTGAACATCTTCTGAATCTATACTTCTGCCGCTTTTTGAAATAGCAATCAAACGATTACAACTGATAAAATGATCCTCGTATTTTGTCGTATCGCTGATGTCTTCCTGTTTCTCATAATTAATAAATACCGGAAACGTCTTTGTTTTCTTATCGTATTTATACCCGCCAATATTTAACGGTACTTCATTTCTCTCCCAATTCAGCAGACGACAGGCATCTTCGTAGGTATATTTCTGATATAATACCAGATCTGTATTCTGATAGCGACCGCTATAATTCTCTTTATATCGAAAAATGCCAAAATCAATCAGCTCTTTCAAAATCTGATAAAAATCCGGATTTTGCAACATTTCTTTAAAATTCTTTGAAATGCCATAATCCGAATCTTCCTTTTCAAGAAATACACACTGTGCATAGGTCTTTTTTGCTGCACTTGCCGGAAATTGATTTGTCATGATATTTACCACATTTTTCGCGCAGTTTTCATCCATGGAACGGTCATACTCTTTTTCCAACGAACTTTTTAATATCCTCATTACGCCGTGTTGATAGTGCAGCAAATTTTTTAACAATTGCAGTTCATGAATTCGTTTTCCGCAAGCCAATTTTCTGGACACAAATTCAATGACTTTGTCCTCATCTTCGGATAAGCGAATGGTATACTCCTTTTCATACTTCACAAGAAATTTATAATACGAACCCAGACTTTTATTATCAAAAATTCTTAAAACATCCATCTCTCCATATGTATCAAAATCAGCTAACGCAGGAATACGTCCCAGTTTATTTTTCAAGTTTGTATAATTCTCACGAATCAATTTTATATCACTAAAGTTTGCATGATCTATCGCCTGAAAAATTCGTTTTCTGGAAATTTCATCAAAATGAATGGTACTTGCCCCAGGAATCACACGCCCTCCCTCTGACACGTACCGACGAATAGTATCCTTGTTATAACTTCGATCTCCTGATAAAGCAATCGGGATCATGAAATTATTACGATAATTACCGATAAAATCCAATACTACAACATATTCCTTATCTTCCGATTTACGCAGACCACGTCCTAACTGCTGAATAAAAATAATCGGTGATTCCGTCGGTCTTAACATAATCACCTGATTGATTTCCGGAATATCCACTCCTTCTGAGAAAACGTCTACCGAAATAATATAATCCAATGCATGTTCTGCCTCATCGCCCGCAAGACGTTCGATGGCTTCTGCCCTGACCTCTTCCGAATCGCTTCCGCTCAGCACCAACGTTCTCCAGCCTTTTAAATTAAACTTTTCAGATAATTCCTTCGCTTCCTCAATTCGGCTGCAAAAAATCAGGCCTTTGACACGCTCTCCGCTATATCCGAAAAATTCTGCCTGCTTCATAACATTTAAAACACGCTCTTCTGATATTAAATTCCTAAAATTCTCTAGCTTATCTTCTATTAACTTTCCAGTATCCGAAATCGTTTCCAAATCAGTAATTCCAAAATAATGGAAGGGACAGAGCAAATCCTCTTCCATTGCAGTTTGTAAACGAATTTCATAAGCAATTTGATGGTGAAAGATCTCGTAAATATTTCTTCCTTCCAGACGATCATCCCGTTTGTCCGGTGTCGCTGTCATCCCCAGCCACAGTTGCGGCGTAAAATATTCCATCACTTTTTTATAGCTGTTTGCAGCACTGTGATGCGCCTCATCAATCACAATCGCATCAAATGCTGTTTTGTTGTATGACTCTAATATTTCCGTTTTACTTAATGTCTGAACTGTCGCAAACACAAAATCCACATCGTAATCCTGTTGTGTCCCGGTCATAAATCCCATTGAAACTTGATTGCTAAATATTTTGCGGTAAGATTTCATCGCCTGTTTTGCAATCTGATTCCGATGAACCAAAAACAAGACTCTTTGAAATCCTAATTCACGCATAGCAAATGCAGAAGCATATGTTTTTCCGGTTCCGGTTGCCGAAATCAATAATGCCTTATTTTCCCCTGCATCATAGATTTTTCGCAGATTTTGAATAAAACCAACCTGCATGGAATTTGGCTGCAAACGATAGACTTCCAGAGAGGGAATTTGAGCTTGTCTGGCAATTTTTTTCTGCTTTTGGATGATTTTATTTTTTGTATAAAGATCTGAATATGCATCAATACACTGTTCAAAAGCAAACGATTGATCCGACGTCCATAATTCTTCAAATTCGGATACCACATCCTTTGCATACTCCCCCTGCTCTGTTGAAACAATTTTGGCATTCCATTCACGATTTGTTGTAAGCGCACGAAGCGTCATATTTGAACTGCCAATGATGATACGATACAGTTCTTCTTTCTTAAAAATATAACCTTTTGTATGGAATCCCTCATTTGAATTTTCCGTAACAAACATTTTAAGTTCAATATTCCGGAATCCTGCCAGTAATCGCAATGCTTTTGGATCACTGAAGGTTAAATAATCTGTTGTAAGAATTTTTCCCAAAATGCCACGCTGTTCTAATTCCTTTAACGTCTGTAGAAGCGGAGTAATCCCACCCATCGTAATAAACGCTGCACTGATATAAAATTCTTCACACGATAAAAGCTCATCCTCAATGGATGAAAGTACTTTTCGTCCTTCTCTGTAATTATTTGATATAAACTGCGGTTTATAAGCCAGATTTGATAACGTACTCTGATTTATAAAAGCTGCCGTGATTCCGCGATTCAACTCTGCTATTTTATCCTGATTCATTGCTTTCACCCATAAGCCAGCATTCGTCTGCTTTTATTCTACAATTTGCCCTTCTCATAATCAAACAACGTCATTTGTCTATCGATATACGATTTCATAGTTCTTTCTTTTATTATATCCTCTTCCTGCGATTCTCCGAAGAATAACCGTGATTCGCTATTGTGCTGTGCAAAATTTTGATTGACACACGCGCTGCTGTAATTAGCATAACAGTAGAGACAACCATTTTTACACGTATGATAAGCTCCTATATCGATACTTTCTATACAGCCGCACGCATCTCTCTGATGTGTATCTTTTCCAATACCTAACTTGTATTTTCCTATTTTTTCAAAGCGTTCCTTGTCAATACAATGGGCGGGAAAAACTCCTAACTTTCTGAAATCATAATTTTCAGCACAAGTATCTATATATAGGTTATATCTGTTTGCTATTTCAACAAATCGTTCCGCCAATTCTGTCTGCTGTTCTAAAGTAATCATCTGCATGTTTAATGACTTCATATTACGTTTTGTATTACTATACAAATCAATAAAGCTAATGGTACATTTCTCCGTATATTGTGCGAGTTTTGAAGCTAACACCTCAAAATATTTACAATGGTAATCTATTGTATAAATTTCATTAAAAAATATCGGGTCATATCTCCAAACCACTTTTTCCTTTCCAATCTCTTTTGACAAACGCCGAAATGCAGGTAGAATGATTTTATTTTTTGATGGTATATTTTTCTCAACATCCGGTCCATATGCAGTCAAAGTAAACTGAAAATAATAATGATACTTTTCAAGTCTATCTAATTTGTTTAACATTGGTGTTGGATTTTTTGTCCAAAATACAATCCCGTCAACAACGTCTGGCAGCAGACTTATTTTACTTATTTGATGAGCATTCATCGGATTCCTAACAAAAACATATCCTTCGTTCAGCCTGTTAAAAAACCATTCGGAATAATATGACGGAATGTCTGTTCTTCTACTTGCACTTATAATCATCCGCATACCTCCAAAGTTTCTCATTTCACCTCTGCATTGAAACACGCAGGGACTTTTCAATGCTTGTGTTTCCTACATTATATCGATCTATCATAAAAAATCAAGCGAGTCTAATCAAACAACTTCAAACTGGACAAGTTCAAATCTTATATTTGTGTTCTTTACTTCATAAAATCGGACCTGCGGAATACATCCAACTAAAATGATACCGCATTACGTTCCATTGCCGCAGAACAGCCTGCTTTGCTGTATTCACAATTTTTTAAACATTCATCCGGCAGCCGGCAGATACGTCTCTCTTTCTCTACCAGCAGCTTTACAAAATCCGTATTTGGATTGCGCAAAAGTTCTTCTGCTTTGGCATATTGCTGTATCTGTCCTTGATCCATAACCAGCACTTTTGTGCCGAGTTTTAACGCTTCCGAAATATCATGCGTTACAAACATTATGGTAATACCTGTCTTTTCATGGATTTGCTTCAACTCATTTTGCAGCTGCCCGCGCGTAATTTCATCAACTGCACCGAACGGCTCATCCATCAGAAGAATATTAGGGGACGCAGCCAATGCCCTCGCTATACCAACTCTTTGCTGCTGTCCGCCTGACAATTCAGACGGATAACGGTCTTTTAATTCGTCATCAAGCCCAACCAGTTTCATCCACTTAGAAACGGCAAGCTTCGTCTTTTCCTTGTCTTTCTTATTAAGAAGATTCGGTACATAAGATACATTCTGCTCCACTGTCATGTGAGGAAATAAAACGCTGCCCTGAATTGCATATCCAATATTACGGCGGAATTCCGTCATGTTTTTCTCTCGAATATTTTCTCCGTCTACAAAAATATCACCGCTTGTCGGCTCGATCAGTCCGTTTATCATCTTTAAAGCGGTTGTTTTTCCGCATCCTGAAGAACCGATAATCGTAACAAATTCACCCTGTGCAACAGAAAGATGAAATCCATCCAGAATCACTTTGTTTCCGTAAGCTTTTTTAATGTTCTTAAATTCAATCGCTATGTTCATTTTCTGCACCTCATTTCAAAAGACCCGCATTTTGTAAAAATGCTTCGGCTACTTCCCGTGTCTCTTTCCCCTCACTTTCGACGGCGTAGTTCATTTGTGCCATATCTTCATCGGAAATGACGTCCGTAAGTTTGTTGAATAGTTCCATCAGTTCGGGATGTTTATCCAAAATTTCAGAACGGATCACATTTCCGCATAAATAAGAAGGATAGAAATTCTCATCATCTTTTAAAACAGTAACATCGGAAACGCTCAACTGTCCGTCTGTAGTGAAAATAACCATTACATCAATTTTCCCCTGATTGATTGCCTGGTATTTCAATCCAATATCCATATCCATCGTTCTTTTGAATGTAAAGCCATAGGCGTCACAAAGCGCATCATAGCCGTCTTCACGCTCAAAAAAATCATATTCCGCACCAAATATAAGCTGATTCGATACGGATTTCAAGTCTGAATAAGTTCTGATATTGTATGTTTCAGCAATTTCTCGGCGAACAGCCAAACCGTAGGTGTTATTGAAGCCGTATATGCCAACCCACTGCATATTGAGTGATTTTTTATACTCGGCCTGCATTGTTTCAAATAAATCTTCGGTATACAAACCCTCTTTTTTCAAAACCATATTCCAACCTGTCCCCGTGTATTCGGGATAGATGTCAAATTCACCGCTTTCCATTGCAGGCTGAATATTGGATGTTCCTCCGCCTACCCCCTGCGTTAACTCTACATTCAAATCGGTATCCTGCTCGATCAGAAGATCCAGCATCTCACCCAGCACATATTGTTCTGTCATCGGCTTTGTTGCAATATGCATCGTATCCTGTTTATTCACCGGGAGTAATATTCCAACAATCACACACAGGCAAATCATGAGGACCGTTATTGCCAGGATGCGATTTTCCTTTTTCGCTTTTACGCTGCGCCTGCTCATCCGTTTTTCTATAAATCCAAGCAAGAAATCCGTTGCCAAAGCAAGCAGGGCAATAAGCAGACTTCCGACCATAGTCATTGCAGCATTATTTGTGGTAATGCCTCTATAAATCACAACACCCAAGCCGCCTGCGCCAATAAACGAAGCGATGCCTGCAAGAGCAATTGTCATTGTAACCATATTACGAATTCCGGACAAAATAACAGGCATAGCAAGCGGAAGCTTAATTTTGAAAAGAACCTGCATTCTGGTACTTCCCATACCTTTTGCCGCTTCTAAAATAGCAGGATCCACATTTGTCATTCCCGTATGAGTATTTCTTACCATCGGCAAAAGTGCATACACGGTCAAAGCAATAACAGCCGTGGCATTTCCAATTCCCGAAAAAGGAATTAAAAATCCAAGCATAGAAATGGACGGTATGGTATACAGGAAGTTGATTACACTCAAGGTCAATTTTGCTGTTTTTTGAAATTCGCTAATGAAAATTCCAACCATACCGCCGAATAAAATGGCTATTACAATCGCAAGCAGCGAAATCTCCATATGTTCCCATAATAAATCCAAAAAGAAATCTTTTCTTTCTGTAAAAATGAACCACATATTCTGCAACATCTTTATTCACCTCTTTTTTTAATGGCTCCGACAGGACATTCCTCGGCGCACAACCCACAATGCAAACAATGCGTTTGATTGATTTTATCATCTGCTATACAGTTCTGCGGGCAAATACGCTCACACGTTCCGCAATGGATACAACCATCTGTAATTTGAAATCCTGATTTTTTTGCCGCAGCGTTTCCGAATGTGAAGCGTTCCCTCACAATCGGCTCTTTTCCTAAGTCAAAAAACTCGACAGAGCCATGATCAATACAAAACGCTTCCAGTACATATCTGCTTTCATCCGGATACACTGCTTTCATCGACGGATTTTCTTCAAAAATTCTGTCAATCCATTTTCTGTGTTCTTCCAGTTTTTTGGCCGTACCATTTAACCGTACCATTTGAAATTCTTTATTCATTCCTGCAACCGCAATCTGTCCGCTTTTGATCATCTGACAGTAAAAGTCTTTTCCTCTTGCCGTACAAAAATACATTTTCTCATTTTCAACTATCATCACATCAATCATACGAACTTGAGGAAGTCCTTTTTCATCCACCGTAGCAAACGCTACATCCTTTACTTCTCGTAAGATTTCTAAGCATCTCTGAGCATCCATGTCCACTCCTCCATAAAAAATAATTATTGTAACTTTTGTTGTTACAACAATTGTAACACGTCTTTGTTGTAATATCAATAGTTACATTGAAATTTGCTTGAAAATATTTTACATATAAAAAACCACCCCAAAATGACTAATTAGGGATGGCTGGCTCTGTTCCTATATTCACATCATTTATTTTCTTGCTCGATATATGACTGTATGTCTTTCACAATGTCAAAGATTGTTATTTTGCACATTTCATCCTCCATTGCCTGTTGGATACGATATAATTTATCATCTAAAGAATTGTGGATATTTCTCCCGACAGGGCATTCTGGATTAGGATTTTCGTGAAAATGAAACAAGTTTCCATTATCCACACATTCGACAGCATTGTATACATCGAAAAGGGTAATTTCACTTAAGGGCTTTACAATCGATGCACCTCCGCTGCCTCTTGATACGGTTATGAGGTCTGCCGCCTTTAACTGCTGCAGGATTCTGCGAATGATGACGGGATTCACATTAACACTTCCTGCCAAAAAATCACTTGTTAATTTATAGTCTTTTTCAAATGCAGCTATACAGGCAAATATATGAACTGCGACGGTAAATCGACTTGAAATCTGCATATTTTAAATTCTCCTTGTTCCATATTACTAAAATAAGTATAGCAGACTTTAGTTGTAAGATCAAGTGTTACAACATATTGCCCAGGGTTGTTTCATGAAGAACTTTGACTTGGCTGTACCAGAGACTTCTTTCCTATGTCAGTTCTTTATTGACCAGTGCATTCTTTTTATGCTTCCTAATTCCTCCGCAGTAAGGATAAGGTCTGATATCAGTGCGGTACACTGAATGAAGCAGTACCGAAAGGTTACATACACCAATCTTCTCACAAGCGGCAGGCTGCATACATACCTTGCCGACATTGACAAGCAGGCACAGGGCATAACGGAACGCCTAAAGGAAGAAAGCGCATTAGAATGGGTACAACACTTAAATAACATAAGGGCATGTGCGAGGAAGATTTTGAACGAGGAAATTATATATGTATAGTTAATCAAAAGCGGCGGAAAGGAATCTTCGCTGCTTTTTAGATATGTATGAGGTTAAAATTTTTGGTATAATAAAAAATGATTTTTACTTTAATAAAAGATAAATTTGTGTATTGACCCTCTCGTAGCGTAACGGTTTAGGATAAGATTGGAAGGAGGAATAATGAAAACAGTCAAAGACGTGTCAGAGATAAGCGGAGTAAGCATAAGAACGTTAAGATATTATGATGAGATTGGCTTATTAAAGCCAACGGAATTGTCAAATGCAGGCTATCGCTTATACGACAACAAAGCATTAGAAAGGTTACAGGAAATTATGTTCTTTAAAGAATTAGAGATACCATTGGAAGACATAAAGAAAATAATGGACAACCCTAATTACGATAAGGAACAGGCTTTATTAACTCAAAAGAACTTATTGGAGCAAAAGCGAAACCGGCTAAATGGGATTATTGAGTTAATATCAGACGTGATGAAAGGAGTTAATACTATGAGTTTTAAGTCATTTAGTAACGAAGAGATTCAGAAAATTTTAGACCATATGTTGGGATGTATGTCGGAAGAATCACTGAAACAGCAGGTACAAAAATATGGGAGCGAGGAAAAATATCGGGAATATTTAGCAGCAGGCTTTTCAAATGAACAAGCCATTGCAGATGTCTTTAAATGGTATGGCAGTAAAGAAAAAGCAATGGAAGCCATTATGCAGTCAACGGGTGATGTGAAGGAATTGAAGCAGGCGCAGGACAAAAATGCTGAAATCTATAAAAAGTTTATGGCAGCAAAAGAAACTGGCAACGCTAATGTAGAAAAAGAAACAGTCGAACAGCTTGCGGAAAATTATAAGGAGCTGTTTAAACTTGACAATGCCAGAAGCATTCTTTTGGATTTAGCAAGTGAGTATCTGCAAAAACAGAAGTTGGCGGAAGCGATGGACAGCCAATTTGGAAACGGTTGTTCTGAATACGTTGCATATGCGATTAAAAAGTATTATGGTGTTTAATTTCGCTGTAAACATAGATAAATCCCTATGTCAAAAGGATTTGACATAGGGATTTTGGCTAAAGTCAAATATTTTTGGTAGAAGATTTATTTGTTGAATGATAAAATTCTGGTAGTTCAAGGATACAAATTAATCGAAAAACGAAGAAAGGAGGAAGAAAATTGGAAGTTGGCGCACAAATAAAAAAATATCGCAGTAATATGGGGATTTCTCAAGAAGAGCTGGCAGAAAAGGTTTATGTGAGCAGACAGACAGTTTCTAATTGGGAAACGGGGAAAAACTATCCAGATATCCATAGCGTATTACTGCTAAGTTCTGTATTCAACGTATCTCTTGACCAACTAATGAAAGGAGATGTTAAAATTATGAAAAATGAAATCAAGGAAACAGAAATTAAAAAATTCAATAAAATTGGCGGTATATATGCTGTGTTTTTGATTCTAACAGTCATTACATTTGTTCCGTTTATAGCGTTCATGGACTGGTATGGGCTGATTCCGTGGATTGGGGTGTATGCTATCGCACTATATTTTGCATTTAAAGCGGATAAAGTCAAAAAAGAAAATCATCTTTCAACCTATAAAGAAATCGTTGCTTTTACGGAAGGAAGGAGATTAGATGAGATAGAGGAACAACAGGAAATCGGGAAACGTCCATATCAAGCTGTAATGTATATGCTTGGAAGTGCAGCAATAGCTTTTATTGTTGTTTACTTGATGGCAAAGCTTTTCTCTCTGTGAGCAACGTAGTTTATTGGTTTTATTTCTTCTTTTGATAAAGGTATGGTGGAAGGTCAATTGTTCATCGGCTCTGTGTCTTAAGCGTCTAGTTCTTCATTAGAATAATTAGCCACCAATGAGCAAAGATAAAGGTAAACAGGACTGTACCGTTGAGAAAAACCCTCTCGTCCGAATTTACCTTGTATAATGTCAAACTCATGTTGAATTTGACTGGTATTTTTGCACTCGGACAACTTCATCACATCGCCTAAATTATTTTTACTTGTATTGTCAATGATTGACTTAGCTGTATTAACTGCTACCAAAAGCCACTGGTCTAAATTTGGCAGTTCCTTTGGCTTATTTTTTAATGCTGTTTTTATTATACAATAAATATTATCTTCCATATCCTAATCACCTCATAAATTCCGATATGTCGTTTTGTTAATTATCTCTTCGTTTTCACATCAATCCTTTCAATAACCGTTACCTGTAAATTTTTTGCTTCAATCAATATTTCCCGTCTGCATTTCGGGCAATAGAGAGGATAGTTTTTCAAAATCGTTTCTTCTCTAATTTTGTTACGGGCCTTATTTCCGCAAGCAGGACGGCGTATCCATTCCGTCACAATTAATTACACCTTTCTTTTACTGCAATATACAACAATCGCCTGTTTGACAAAAGCAGCAGTTCCATCACCACCTGCGTGATCAATATTGTTCCTAAAGCGTTCATCGCCTACATACATTTCACCCAATCCACTAAGCACTTTATTGGTGCATTCATAATAATTATCAGTTATAAATTTCTGTATTGCAGCGATTCCGGTTTGTACTTCATCAGCATTAGGTGCTAAATGCTTTAATTTTCCTAATTCAGAAAATATTGTCAACAGTTCGTTTGCAATCTTACTATAACTATCTCCGTTTCGGGCAATATCCTTTTTCTTGTACTCTTGATACTCTTTGGTATTGCCCCACTTTGCTTTGATTTCTGCTTTATACTTTTCAATCTCGCTTTTGCCGAAAGCCTCAAATTTCATTGCCGTTATTCCCTTGTTTTGAATTTCACGGGCAAAGGTAATCAGTTCCTCTATATGTTTACATTTTAATTCTAACAGCTCAATTTGTTGAGAAATAGCTTCTGATGCGTCAAAGTTAGGGCTGTCAAGAATTGCTTTAATTTCCTTTAAAGGAAATTCTAACTCACGGAACAATAAAATACTTTGCAACCGGCTAAGTGCTGTATCGTCATACATTCGATAGCCCGCTTCGGTTAAGCCCGTAGGTTTCAAAATCCCAATTTCATCATAATAATGAAGTGTGCGGGCGGTGATACCAGTCAATTTAGCAACTTCATGGACAGACATGGTCTTTTTCGTCATTCCAAAAATCCTCCGCAGCGTCTAAAATTTCTTTTGCAGGTAAGAGTGTCGCTTCAATTATGCTTTTACCAGTTTTTTTCAAGAAATGCTTCACTAAATAATAGCCGCAGGCATATCCGGCACAATAGGGCAGCCCAACGGGGGGATAGTTTTGTAAAGCCGCCATTTCATCGCCATATAAATAAGCATTGAGATTTTCAAGCCCCTGTACGTCCAGTCCGCCATAAATAATTGGTTTGATATATTCATTCAGCATTTTCGTATTTGTTTTTTTAACCCACGGTCCTGCCTTATCTTCTCCATACAAATATGTGGCAAAGTTTTCTGCAAGCCCCTCGCTGACCATCATTTCTCCGAGCGTAATATCATTTTTCCATTTAATAAACTGGAAACGCACATTGTGATTCGTTTCATGCGCAAGTGCAACTGGAAGATGCTCTATTGTATAATCGTTAGGGATTAGCCAGGCCATAATATATCCTGGGATGCCCCCGTCCCCGCAATAACCCTCATTCATTATGGTATAAGGACTTTCAGCATTAGCCAACAGAATGGTAAACAAATACTCTTGAACAGGCAGTTCAACTCCTGCTTTAGAAAAACATTTCAACGACCTTTGGATTGACTGTTTACAATCAATCCAAAGACTATCCGAAGATATACGTTCAATATTATCCCGTTGAGTTTCATCCACTTTTGTTGGCACAATATGACCAAGCATGCCACTTGCCATTATCACATCATATCCATTTGGTGTAGTTGCTTTCAGCGGTATACTGTAGCAAGCCAATTTTTTTTCAAAAGGCATCATCATCTCATAACGATAAATATCGTCTTTCTTATCAAACGGAGCTTTCATAATTTTGGCGTAAATACCGTCTGAACGAATTGCATTTACATTCATATTATATCATCCTTTCTCCCTAATTTTTTTATAATGATAAACTATTACGTTGCGTTAAAGTCAAGTGTATTCCCGAAAAAAGCGACAGAGCATTTACACTCTGCCGATTTGTCTGCCTATGCGATGTTAGAAACACTGCGCAATAGAAAATCCACATCAACAGTCGCTCTGCTTTCAAAATTTGTAAGCGTATAAATAAACAAACCACCCTTAAGAATAAGAGTATCCTCATGCCCCGATTTTGAAAGTTTCCGCAAAAATTCCTCCTGCATAAAAAGCTGTAAGCATTGCTGATAACTAATGCCAGCCGCCTTTGCCTTATTCCTTAGCCTTGCCAAAACAGATGCTGCAATATCAGCCACTACAACCACACTCCAATCAATTCTTTTACTTTCTTCTGCACTCTGAGTTCCTTTGCATATTTCATAAGGTTTGGGATATTCTTCTGCGTGTCTCTCACATAACCTTGAACTGCCTTATTAAAAATTTCTTTATCCATCTTGCTCATATTCCGCAAGACATCACAAATCGTACGGTCACGGTCATAAATGCGGACATCTACAAAATCAATACTTCCTTTTATTTCCCCCAGTGGCACTAAATAAGGCTCAACTCTATAAGCCTTTACAAACGGATAATCTATCTTTGTACGATTCCTTGAAACATTTTTATCAACCGTAATATTCCATTCGGCAGGATTACGGTCGCTATAATGATAATAAAAGAGAGCTGTTTCCATACAAAGGACTGCATCTGGAAAAAGCCGATTGATGATCTTAACCTCCTGTCCATCAAAAGAATCCACCCAATGGTAATATCCCCATTTTATCTTTTCAATCAGTCCTTCATCTAATAATTTCTGAATATCAGCATAATATAGTTTATAAGAATTAAGTTCAGCGGTCGTCATGATACAATCATGGTCAAAAAAATCCTTCTGACAATATCTATCACTTTTTCATCAAGCATTGATTACACCTCTATTAATCCACACAAAAATATCTCAACAATTATGTGATTTGTTATAATATATCCTTTTTTGTATGAAAAGTCAATTTTAGTAAAACACCATAAATAAAGCATACAATGGTGTGGTTTGATACAAAAAACTCAGCTTGTCCAAGAATATATAGACAAACTGAGTTCCTTACATTCCGTATCATAAATAAGCATCATCATTAACTGCCGCATAAAGATTTATCCATCTCGGAGTGTCGCAAACCTCGATAGAATAAGGCTTCCCGACATTCCCCGCATCTTCATTTTCATCATAT
>BLMD01000225.1 GCA_011959925.1 Lachnospiraceae bacterium | reverse complement strand
AGCGTCTTCTTTCCTGCGGCATTCCCATCTGTCCTCTAAAGGAACTCGTTTCCCTGATATTGTCACTCCGACCATTCTTTTACACCTCTACTTCCACTCTCCTGTATACAAGTCAAGAAATTGTTCTAATTTAATTTCGCTTTGGAACATTTCTCCGTACTCTCCAGCCCTTGTTTGGTCATCAAGTTTAAATGAAATATTATAAAGTTTACCTGTTTTGGTTTTCTGTATCATATCATTGTCCAAGAAAAATTGGATAACCTTCTTATGACTTTCCATATCATCACATTCAAGATAAAAACATGAAACGCCCTCCGGTGCATCACTATGCTTAGCCTCTAAAACAATTCCCTGCTCCACTGCGGCTTTGCAAAGCCCTGTCACTCTCTCTTTATCCTTGAAAAAATACATCCACTTTCCTACCTTATACTCGTCAAACTGAGGCTTTCCCTCAATGTAGAAAACCCAAGGTCCTAAATTAATGATTCTCATTATAACAGTCTCCCTTCTTTCCTTTAATAAGAGCAGTCTATCACACCAAGTGTCCCAAAAAACGGACTCGTTATTTTTCTACACATCTGCCCTTGTATAGAATGTCGCTTTTCCTTTTCCATGCCTGTCAACAACCCCATCCTTCATCAGTTGTGTCAACGAATTTTCTACGGAAGCCTTAGACAGGGACGGCACAAGTTCCATGATCTCACTCTTCGTAAATTTACCGATTTTTTCACAAACTGCTTTTCTGACCATTTCTATTGCGGGCAGTTTATCATCCACAAGACTGATCCGGGTCTCAAAATCTCTATAAGCTGCCAGCACAATTCCAAGCATATATTTTATAAATGGTGCCGGATCATTTTCATTCTCGTGCCAGCCATCCCCGCACTGTTCCAATACATCGTAATAATTTTCCTTAGTCTTTTCTATTTTACTCTCCAAGCTGATATATCTCCCTACAACATACCCGCACCGATATAGAAGGAGCGTGGTGAGCAGGCGAGACATCCGGCCATTTCCGTCATTGAATGGATGGATGCATAGAAAATCATTGATGAAAATCGGAATCAATACCAGCGGATCCACTATGCAGGCATCTATTGCCTGATTGAAATTATCGCAGATGGAATCGATTGCCCCCGGTGTCTCATAAGGCGCCAAAGGAGTAAATCGCACTGTCTGCGATCCATCCGGGTGGTTTTCGGCTATCACATTCTGCGTATTCTTAAACCTTCCCCCTATATCCTTCTGTGAATATTGATATAAATCCCGGTGGAGCTGCAAAATATAAGAGGAACGAATCGAGATATATTCATAGCTCTCATGGATCGTATTTAAAACATCCCGATACCCCATAATTTCTTCTTCATCTCTATTCCTTGGTGTCGTCTTTTCCATAACAATCTGCTGAAGTCTGGTGCTTGTCGTAACAATGCCTTCAATTTTATTGGAAGCCTCAGTACTTTGTATTTTTGCTATCTCGACCAATTTTTCCAATGCGGCTGGTTTCTGCTTAAGATATAATTCCTGTTTTCCTTTAAACTCATGAATCTGTGCTACCAATCCAAGAATTTCCGAATCCCATCTGTAATCTTTCAAATTAGCATAGTTAAAAATCCGCATTCGCCTAACCCCTTTCTTTTCGCCTAATTTTACCACTTTTTTAGGCAATAATCAATATTTTGCCCAGAATTCGCCTTATTCACTCTCGAATTATGCGAACTTTTAAGTATTAGGCGATTTCAATATCCAAAAATATATATAAACAAAATTTAAACCAACTTAAAAATGGCCAGTACCTTTCACACTGACCCTTTAACGATTATTACACAATTTAACAATAATCCTACTTCATAACGATAGCCTCTGAGAATTCCTACTTTGTAACGATTGCCCCTACTATCTTAACGATAACTGTAATATCCGCAGTTTTCCTTTCTCCATTCGTAGTATTACCGTAGTCTTTATTTTGAAAAAGGAAAGTTATGCCCCCACTTTGCGAACTTATACCAAGATATGCTTCTCACACCACGCCCCTGCCGTGGCAGACAAAGAGTATTTTTATCATTTTTCTATAACTCCTTATATATCCTGTATTTCTTCTCAAATGCTTGAAATTGGTAAATACGTTGGTAAAGTAAGTGGCTTTACCAATGGGCTTTTTTAAGAGTTCGCTACTCGTTGCAGTTCTTCCTTCGCATCATCGAAATTCACATGGGTGTAGGTGTTCAATGTTACACTGATATCCGCATGACCCATGATATACTGTAAGGTCTTCGGATTCATTCCCGACTTCGCCATATTGGAGCAAAAGGTATGCCTGCATACATGAGGGGTTACATTTGGCATCTGGATGCGGTAAATCTTATTGTATTTCTCAATGATATGCTCCAGATACTTCTCCCAGTGAAGGGCAACTTTTGGCATATCATTCTTATCCAGACACAGAAAACGAATATAACCATCTACCATAGGCTCAACTTTCGGGGTTTCCCGATTTGCAATTACCCTGCGGAAACACGCTGCAACTTCTTCTGTCATAGGCACATAGCGGACGCCGCTTTCCGTTTTCGGCTCCTGAATCACATATTCCATCTGTGATGTGCGCTGTAACTGATGGTCTACCTTAATACGCATTTCCCCAAACTCAATATCAGGTATTGTCAGTCCGCAAAACTCCGAAATACGAAGTCCTGTATGAAAAAGAATGTAAATTGCATCATAGTATTTGCTAAAATGAGTATCTTCCCTGATAAACTTGAGCAAATCCCGCTCCTGTTTCCGGGTGATCGCCTCTCTGGTAACAGAATCATTGACAATCACCGATGCCAGTTCAAATCCAAATGGATTTTTACGAATCAGGTCATCATCTACAGCCATCTGAAATGCTGGTCTGAGAACACCACGGATAGAATGAATGGAACTGTATCCTCTGCCATCCACCTGCTGAAGCTTAATGAGCCACGCCTTTGCATCTGATAAACGTACCTTGTCAATACGTTGCCTGCCAAATGCTTCCTTTTTCAAGACGTTAATGACTGTCTTATATCCAGCAACCGTGTTGTGGCGGACTCCTGTTTTCAGAAATACATACTTCTCCACCAACTCCAGCACCGTGTAATTGCCGCCATTGGTTACGATGTGGTCAAACAAATCCGCTTCAATCTGCTTTTCTTTCTCTCTCAATGAAAGTTCCCGCTTCTTACCTTTCGGCATTGGGTCATTCTTATCCAAACGCCAACTGTAAACATTTTTCTCTTTTCCGTCCTCGTCAATATAACGGAACCGATACCTCCCATCTGTGCGCTGATACTCGCCCTCACGTAAAATACGATTACGGTTATCTCTTCTTTTCTCACTCATCGAACCTCTCCTTTCAAAAAAGGAGAGTCAGACTTGCAAAATTATCATATCACAAATTTGACTCTCCGTACAGCTTTATCATGGGATACAGGCAATCTGCTGTTCTCTTTTTCAGATATTTTTATATAGCAGTTGCGTGATCCAGATACCGTTCAAATTTCTCACGCTTAATCAGAACCCTGTTTCCATTCATCATATAGAAATCTTCATTGGGATGTGTGTCAATGAGCATTCGCAGCTTTCCTTCCCCGATATGATAATATCCGGCTGCTTCTTCAATAGTCAGCGTATACCTGCGCCAGACCGGAATATCTGAATATCTTTTTTCATCAACATTTATTTTTTTATTCGCCATAGGCAGTTGTCCTCCATAACTGTCGTTGTCGCAGCAGTCGCCAAATGGATATGCAAGCATACTCCCTTGGCTCGTTGCTCGCGCACATGAAAAAGCCAGACAGGGAACAGCGGCAACGAAGTCCGGCAACGGGCGCGGGAAAACCTTGAAACTAATCCTTGTCTGGCGGTTGGGTTATTTTATACTTTTTCTTCTATTTTTCTGTTGCTTTGGTTGTTAAAGTAGAGAAAAGCCGATAGTTACGGGATTTTCCCCGGCAACCGGCTCGGCAACGGGGTAGCAACAAAGTGTGCAACGGGCTGTCATTCGCCGGATTTTTTCAAAATGGAAGCTCCATCAGCTCCGGCACTGGCGTAAATCCCTCCGGGTTTTTTCCTGCCCCGTTGCCGCCTGTTCCCGTTCCCATCCCTTCTGCCTGCCGTATCCGGCGAACATCCGGGGATTGGAGAAATAATTCCAGCCGATGACGCACTGGTTCATTATCTCGTTGATTTCCCGAATTTCCCATTGTTTCGGTTCGTCAAAATCATGGTTCAGGGATTCTTTGTAAAGCTGCTTGGAGCAGACGGTATCGCCGGGGTAGCTGTCAAGGAAAGCCTGTATCATCCCGGCTTTGGTGTCCTCCGGCATGAAGTCCCGCTGGTGTTCCTTTAGATGGCGCACCATTTCCGGGTTGAATGTCAGCTTCCATTTTCCGCTTCTGTATATTTCCATCGCTTCCGCCCATACCTGATTCAGATAGGCTCTGGAAGCGGATTCGTCCTCTAAGATATGTGTTTCCGCCTGCTCCGGGCATACCTGTATGGGGATGAAGCTGCGGTTGCCGGAGCGGTCAAGGGGCAGGAAGTCAAGGGCGTTGGACGTGCCGCCGAACACGCACTGTCTTGGGCGGTCTGCCGGGTGGGTTTCGTAAGGTATCTTATAGACTTCCTTCTGGCGGCTCAAAAATGACTTGATTTCCTCTATGCTCTTGGCGTTTACCGTGGCAATCATTTCCGACATCTCGATGATCCAGTGGCCTTGCAGCTTGCGGTATACATTGTCATCGTCCAGCTTCCGCAAATCATCGGAGAACCACTCATCTTTGATTGCCAGCAGGCGGAAGAAGGTGGACTTCCCGGCTCCCTGCCCGCCTACCAGACAGAGCATGACCTCAAATTTACAGCCGGGGGAAAATGCCCGGTGGATGGCTCCCAACAAAAACAGGCGCAGGGATTGGAAAGTATACTCGTCCTCACCGGCTCCTAAAAAATGCCGCAGACAGGAGCGTATCCGTTCGGTTCCGTCCCATGTCAGGCTGTTTAAATACTCCCGGACAGGGTGGTAGCTGTTCTGGTGGGCGGCAAGGGCAGCGGCGTCCTGTATCTTCTTTTCGCTTGTCAGGCCGTAGGTTTCTTCCAGATACAGACGGATATATTTCATGTCCGTATCGGTCATGGGGCTGCCTTGATTCCTCTTGTAGCCGACAGGCTTTAAAATATCCGTGCGGTCAGTCAGCAGGTTGTAGGCAACCGCCCCGGAAAGGAGCGAGTCGCACTGGAATACGGTCAGGCAGTTGCGGATACTGTTGCGGAATCCGCCCTTCTCGGTGATTTCCGGCGGTAAGCTCTGCCATTCGTCTTTCAAGGTTCCTCACTTCCTTTCTGTGTCCTGTGATAAGTGCCGCCCGTTCCTGAATGTCCCCGGACAGAAGCACATCCATCAGGTATTCCAGTCGGCTCATGTTCTGCAGGGCTTCCGTAAACCGGGGATTCCATGCTTCGTCCGGCTGTCGTGGGTAATCATTAAGGTTCTCAATCTTGGTTATATCATCAATATTCAATGTCCCACCAAATTGTAAATGTAGTATGTCTTCTTCAAATGAGTGAATCACAGCATTGCGATAATCATCATCTCGAAAATCAAGAAATCCTCTTATCACTCCCTCCCTTTTTGATAACTCTATCTTAACTGATTTGCCGCAAAAAAAATCTCTGCTGATTTCCTTTATATATGGCTTCTCCATTTTCTTCCCATTGACTGGCAAGACAGATGTAATATATTTTCTGCCTATCATTCCATATATACTATTCACTTTATCTGAATATTGATAATAGTACAAGAAATCTGTATCTTCTGCGATAATATAAACGCTGTACACTCCATCATTCCAACCTGCAAGTTCTATATCATAGCATTGATTCCCAAAGTCATGAGCTTCACTATTCACCGTTTTTGCTTCGTCGCTATTATTTTGCCCATTAGCATTTCCAACCAATTCATCTATACTAATGCCAAAAACTAATGATAGCTGTAATAAATTATCAATCTCAGGAATACCGCCATCTGCTTCCCATTTTGCAACTGCTGATCGGGATACATTTAGTTTTTCTGCAAGCTTTTCCTGAGAAAGTCCTTTTTTACTTCTTAATTGTTTTATTTTTGCTCCCATTGTCATAATAACGTTCCTCCTTATTTTTCTAAGCATATTACTATACACTCCGATAGTCCATATACGCATTATAACAATGCTGTTACTTATCGTAACAATTGCTTGTTTGTCGCACAATCACGATTTGTCGCTGGCTCTATTATACAGCCTTGACTTGCTAAATGGAATACGCTTTCTAAAAGACTTTCGGGCAGCAAGTCCACAAAGGAGTAGCTGGCGGAGCCAGCGCAGGGGAAGTGTAGCTTCCCCTGTGATATTTGGAGCAGATTGAAAATCTACGGAAATCATCTGCTGTCCGCAGGGCGCACAACGTCCAGTGGACGTTGGTTCTTCGCCGACCGGAGCGGCAGCGGAGACCGCTCCCGGCAGGGCGCAATGCACCACTTCCCCAAGTGGTGTATAATTGCGCCCTCTTTCAGAGGGGAGTTTTTCAGCTTTCCGTTTTTCTGGCATTTTTACCGCTCCTGCTGTCTGGGTTTCTTATCAGGATATAACTTCCCGGCAACAACGGCGGCATGGCTTTTTATCTTGATTTCACCCTCCTGCTCGCTGTGCTTTGCGTTACGGTAGCCCCCATCAGAGAGATAGAAACGAAACCGTTCTCCCTTAAAGCCAACAAAACAATCCTTCTGTACTTCCAGTGTAATCATGCCGGGACTCTGCGCTAACAAGTACAGTATTTCAAACTCCCTATTGGTAAGCATAACCTCCGCACCATGTATGACCACATTTTTCTCTGCTAAGTTCAGCTTCATTTCTCCGATACTAATGTTCTTTTCTCCTTGAAGCTCATTACAGCCTTCGAAGCGAGTGCTTTCACTTACAATTTGCAATATTCTCTGACATACTTCTTCTTCACCTTCCGAAAAAGATAATATTACTATTTTACTCATTATAATCACCTGTCTTATGATAAACAGCTCCATCCAATATCTGTTTCATCTTATCCCTTATCACCTCCCAATATCATTGAAACCTAATAAAGTGAACCGGAACACTGCAAACAGTTACATCTTGTATCACAAGTTCTTTGTTGACCGCCCCCATATCCAAAGAGGTATCATAAAGGCGCAGGGTATGATCGTCCTGCACGGAATAATTTTTCAGTTGGAATTGACGTTCCAGAATCAGGGTTGCTTTGGAAACGTCTGAAACCTGCAGCATGATATACTTACTATTTTTCTTCTCTAACTCGCCCATACTGCTTTCTTCCAAAAGAACCCCATGGTCAATAATGCCGATATCATCTGCCAGTAACTGGATTTCCGAAAGAATGTGGCTGGATATCAGAATTGTTTTTCCACGCTCAACACTCAAATCTTTAATAAAATCCCTGACCTCAGCAATACCAATAGGATCAAGACCATTTGTCGGCTCGTCCAGAATAAGCAATTCCGGATCGTGCAAAATAGCGTTGGCAATGCCCAAACGCTGCTTCATCCCAAGGGAATACCTGCCAAACAGTTTTTTATCCCTATAAGGCAGACCGACAACCTCCAGGGCATTCTTTACAGCATTAGGTGCTGCTGTACCACGGAGCCTTGCAAAAATTTCCAGATTTTCTGTATTGTAGTTTTCCCGGCTCCATTACGTCCAAGCAGACCATAAATCTGACCTCTCTTTACATGGAGATCGACAGCATTGACAGCGGTTTGATTGCCGTACACCTTTGTCAGCTGTTTTGTCTCAATCACATAGTCACTCATAAAATTTCCTCACTTTCAATAACTTTGTTTGCGTAAAGCAACAAATCTAATATAAAGCCTCAACCCAATGTCATTTAGTTAAGGCATTAGCAGTGACGCTCTTTACAGGGGCTGTCGCA
>BLMD01000224.1 GCA_011959925.1 Lachnospiraceae bacterium | reverse complement strand
ATTCAGTTGTCAATCTTCGGTTGGAATCTCATTCATTGAGATTCCGAGAAGTTATACCTCTTCCAACATTTCTTTTCCATTATACTCATTTTTTGCCTGTCTCTCAATCCCCACTTGAATATTTCTTTTCTCTCCCTTATACTGTTGGTATTGACCAAACTTTAGGAGAAATTGCATGATGCAGGAAAATTACGAACATTATATTTCAAGAAATATCAAACTTCTTTACCGAAAACGCTTACTTGCCCCCATACTCTATCTGATCTTTACCGCTGTTTTTGCAGCGGCATTTCCGATTGCTTCCGTCCTTTTTCCGACAGAACTGTCAGACGTTTCCGGTTTAGAAGCCATGTACCGTGCAAATGATGTGTTTGTATCGGCTTCCTTAGACGACCTGAAATTTACCGGATATACAAAAACGAGATTTCAGCGTACGATCGGCTATTATTACTATACAAAGAATCCAAAGCAAAAGGAATGCCTGATCGTCCTGCTCTCGCCATCCTCCTGTGAACAGGGGCTTCCCGAAATAGACCATATCCGGATAAACGGCAAAATTCTGCAGGCAGACGCAAGCTGCGACGCATTGCTGAAAAATCTTTCTGCCGACCTGGCATGGACAAATTCCGGTATACGTGATAAAGTCAATCCCTGTTTGATCAGCGAACCGGATGTTCGCTACGGCACGGGAATCCTTTTGTGCACCGTTTTTATCGCGGGAAGTCTCTTTGCCGCCGGTTCGATCCTGCTGTCTCTTCTGTATATCCAAAAGCCATGGCTCTCTCCGCCCTGCCGGAAACTCGGGCATTTCGGAAAAACAAAAGAACTGCTGGCTTTGGCCGAAGAAGAACTTGCCACCCTTCCGCAGCTAGCTACGGAAGATATGTTTATTACGGAACATTTCTTTATCGAAACCTCCAAATACGGCATTGCGATTGTACCGATCCAGGAAATTATCTGGATCTACAAACACTCCACACTGCACAAACTGTTCTGGTATCACTTCAGCATTTCCTATACGCTGCATATTACCGCAAACAAACATGTCTATATCCACTGCCCCAAAAATACGAAATCGGATATCGACGGCATCATCGACTATCTGTCTGAGGCAAACCACAATATTCTGGTAGGCTTCAGCGAATACAACCGCAGGAAAACTCATGGGGTGAATTAATGGTATTTATTGATTGCAGGAGGGGAGGCATTCCCAGGATAATTTTTTGAATTTTAGATAATTGTATGGTACGCATAAAATAAGGGAACAGTTTCCTGCTGTTCCCCCAGGGTTTCAGTCATCCTGCTTCAATATGTTTTAAAACAAATACGCAAAGTTTGCACAGCTCTTTTTGCGGAACTAATCGGCAGTACCGCGCTCATTCTTTAAATATGTCTCAAAATCTATTATTTTAGCGGGACTTCTCTTTACAGAGATCCCAATCTGCTCCATATCCAAATGAAATAACTCATACGGATACCCATACGCATCAAATCCTTCTGGTTTACAGATATCTTTATTAAGATACTTGCTCAATTCCCTTTGATATTTTGTATCCTTCTCCAGATTCTTTCCATAATACTCTATAAGCGTTGCCATACGATGCATACCGCCAACAGATTTCTTCCCATGTGTCTTTGTCACAAGCAGGTCTCCTGACATACTGAAATACTTCTGTACCTGATCTTGTAAGTATCCCATATCCTGCATCATGCCTTGAATCACTCGTCCTATGTACTGGGCATAATCATTCCAGTTTCTTGGCTTAATATCTGTCATTGCTATTGTGTATCGGTTACTTACATTTACAATCAAAAGCAGATTTCTACCTTTTCTCTTAACCAAATGTGTATCCCAGCAAAATACAGGTAATACACCGGTTACGGCTTCTGCCTTTATTGTTTTTAAACGCTCCTGTACCGCTTTTGTTGCACCAATTTCCATATTCTAATCACCATCCTAATATGCAGTTCATTTCATGCCATTCTTCACCGCCCCATGTCGAATTGGCAATTCCACGATCCACAAAGCCGAATTTCTTATACATATTTACTTTTGGCTCCAAGCAAGTAAGAACCACTTCTTTTCTGCATTTTTCCCGTTCTCTTCTCAGATACTGATATACAAGCTCTCTGCCAAGTCCCTGCCTTTGGTACTCCGGCAATACATCCAGACCAAGCAGCATAATATTTCTGCCTTTCGGATTATGAAGCCTGGCGTCCGTAAAAAACGCATCTCTAAAACGATCTTCATCCGTAGCAATCCCATTCAAAAACCCTGCCACTTTTCCTGTGTTCCGATCTACTGCAACTAAAAACAAATCTTGCGCTGCCTCGATTCTCTTTATCATACTCTCCTCTGAGCATGCTTCATTCGGCGGAAAACAAATTTGTTCAATCATAACCACTTGTTTCATTTCACTATGCTCGATATCCCGAAATATAAACTTCTCTAAAACATCCTGATCAGACAAATTATATTCCGCAAGTAACTGTCTTGTTTTCTTCTCCATATCCATTCCTCCTTCACTTTTTTACAATCCATCGTCTGCTCCGTTTAAATCTTTCTTTGACAAAAACACCTCGTTCCCGCAATTCCTTTATCTCTTTCTGCAGCTGTTTTCTGCTCAAATTCAGACATCAGCATGGTTCGTGTCGGTACCGGATTCTCTGACAAATTTCTAAGATTTTATCTTTTTTGGGCTACTTTTCGACTCTTTTTCTCTTTGCCTCAAAATGCCTCATGAACAAAAAATCTGGATATGAAATAGCTGGTGACATCATCGGTTTCAACTCAAAAAATCTAGCCAAGCATTGCTTAGGCTAAGTATTTTTCATTATTTGCATAGTCATAAAGCAATCTTATTACTGCCGACAAAACTTCAGAAACTTTAGTTTCCCAATTAGAAAATTCTTCTGCTGTCACCCCTGAGCGAAAATTTCCATGGGCTATAGAGTTTCTTCGATTTACTAATGCATCAATATCACTTTGACAATCATCAAATAAATTTATGGGCAATCCTACTTTATATAAATTCTTCTGTAATACTATGTACCGTAAATTAGATTCCGTGTCTATTACTTGATCATCAATATTTAATTCCTGTTCTTTAAAATCCTCAACCTTATCCATAAAATCAACACGACGATATAAGCGATGTAAACGAGCATCATCTGGCAATTCCCTACGAAAAATTTCACATTTTCTATCCAAATTTTCGTAAGCAATAAATTCTTTATGCATACTTGCTACCATTAAGCCCGTATTTACATCCTTGCGATTTAATCTTAGTGAGTTTATATACTGTACATACGTCTGCAAACAAATTTTTATATATCCTTCCAGATGTGAATACAATATTAATACTAAACTTTTTCTATACTTATTTTTATTTTCTTCTGCAATCTCGTTTAATTGATTCTTGAAAAAGGCCAATTCCTCTTGTCTCCAGGCTAACTCCACTTCAAGAGCCTCCCTCAGTTCATCTGCCGTCAAGAATCCTACTCACTCCTTCTGTAAAAAGCTTTATTCTTGTTTTTACTCCACTGACGCTTCCCGTCTTATATGATTGAAGTTCTGCTCCATACTTAATTTGATTAATAGCTTCAATAATTGTTTTAGCACAATCATACGATATTATTTGTTCCACCAAAGACGCTATCGAAATTGCAATACCGTCAAAATAATATAACGCAAATTCATTTTTTATAGATCCATTAGCGGTTCTTCCCGAAAAAGCCTCATCACCCCAATTTTCATTTATAAACTTAAAGGTTTGTTCAAAAATATTTTTCTCTTTTTGATAATCAAATTGAATTTCTTCAGTTGTTATTTTTTCTAAATATCTGGTTAAATACTCTGTTACAGGATATTTATAGTTTTCTATATCATTTTTAATAGCAAAAAACCTTAAAACGAGTTCTTGGTCATATTTCGTTTTTCTTTTATCTGATGCAACTCGATTAATCACAGACTTAAAATCTTCATTTTTGCTACACTCTTCTAAAAAATCAATTCCCTTTGAGCCCAATAACCTAATTGTACAATTACGTATTTCTTGTGCAGATAAGATTTCGCCGCCTGTATTCAATCGTTTAAACATGTGGTACTTTAAAGAAATCTCGCTCTCTTTCTTAATAACTTCCATACGAACAAAACTTCTTTTTATTTTTATCTGTAAAGCTTTTGGTAAATTATCAAATGTTAATCCGTTTAAATCCATAACTATATCGCATCCATGCAACTCTAAAAAATCATCTTCGGTTTCACCTAAACGTTCTCCCCTAAAATGTAAATAACTAGATATTCTTTGCAATCCATCTATTAACTCATAAACTCCATCATCTGTCTCTATAACAAAAATTGGCGGAACAGGCATTTCTAAGATTAATGACTCTATAAAACGTGACTGCTTTTCCTCTTCCCATCTAAAAAGTCTTTGATAATCTGGTGAAATAGTCAATTCTTTATTTTTATACATATCGTACAATTCGTTAAATGATACATCTAAACTTTTGGTTCTGATTTTTATAATCTGACTATCTACGTTTTCAATTAAATTTTCTATTGCCATGCTTTCCCTCTCTGTCTACAATTTCTCACATCGTGTGACCATGTCTTTATTATAGCAAGATTTACGAAATTAACAACACTTTATTATCTTGATGCTGTATCATTTCTTCAGATTCCACCTCACAATGGACTCCTTTGCCCTCGGCTATATCCTTCCCACTGCCTGGCGGATTTGGGACCTTAACCCTTGAGAAACGTGTGCGGCTAGGCGCACCACATAAAAAGCAGATGCCCACATCCGCATCTGCTTTTTGTATGGTTTTCTGACAGCATATGTTTCATTCCTGCTCACATTCACTATATACTCGTCCATACTTCTCTTTTTTAAAACAATTCTTTAATCTTATCCCAAAGCGTCTGGAACAATTCCCGGATCTTTGCCCAGAACCCGCCGTCTGCATTTGCAATCTTATCGTAGATCGACTGCGCTGCATTCAGCAGACCGTCCAGGTCCAGATCCAGCTCGCTGATCTTTTTCATCAGCTTTACGACTTCTTCTTTTTCTTCTTCTGTCAGCGTAATGTCAAATTTCTCACAGCCTTCCGAAATGACGTTGCGGATTTCGGATTCATCGGAAAGGTCGTGTTCTACGACCGCCTGTTTTACATATGCCATCATGCCTTCAATTTCATCAGAATCAGCTCCGGAAGACTCAAGCGATCCGGTCACCACAAGCTCATGCAGCGCCGCGTCGATATTTTCTTCGTCCAGCTCGTCGCCTGTCATTTCCTTATATGCTTTAAATACGCCTACCAGCGCCGCCGTACCGGAAATCGGAAACGGGGCCGCAACGATAATATCCGCATTCTGGATTCCCGCCGTCGCCAGAGCATTTTTGTACATGCCGACGGTACAGTAAGAAATATTATTCGTGGAAATATTGATCCCGCTGCCGTCTTTCCGCTCTACAATCACAATGGATGAGAGTGATTTGGTTCCGATCTTGCTACTGTCAATATAAGAATCCAGATACCGGTGTTCTTCGGAATTATTTACATATACGACATCGTAATCAGAAAGTTTGCTCTCGTCGATCCCCATCAGCTTTAGGACGGTCGACCTCTGCTCGGGCGTCAGGTTTTCGCCGAGTGCAAGATACGGCTTGTCATTCTTTTTAATTTCTACCTGATCGTCGTTTTTATCTTCTTCTACCGTAACGGTTCCCTTGATATCCGAGTTATCGTCTGTCGTAACGGTTCCTTTGATATCGGTATTGTCCGATTTTTCCGTATCGTCTGTGCCGGATTCCGTTGACGGCGTCTGCGGCGCCTGATCTTTTGGCTGTTCACTGGAATCGTTTCCTTCCCCCGGCGTTTCCGGATTACCGGATGTATCCGAATTGCCGGACGCATTCTGGCCGCCGGATGAAGCATCGGATGCAGGGGTTTCATCGTCTCCGCCTGTTCCCGGATCCTGCTGCGCGGCATCTTCTCCCTGTTCCGCCGATGCTTTATTGACAACCGGTTCTTCCACAGATCCTGCATATACATTGACCAGTGAACCGAACACCATCGTCAATGCCAGCAATAAACTGACGATCCGCATATATCTTTTTTTCATGTTCCAGACCTCCTTTTTATGCACAGAACTTCTCCTTCTGTGCTCATAAGCCATCCTTTCCCAAGGATGCTTTATCATTTTTGCACAATTTTTTTGCTTTGTCAAAGGAATCCCGAAAACTTAAGATATAATTCATGATTTCGTAACCGTATCCTTATATTCTGTTACAAATCCATGTATAAATATCTGCATAGACGTCTCTGCGGTCCGTCTCATTTAAAATTTCATGCCGGTCGTTTTTATAGAGTTTTAACGTTACGTCTGTCATTCCCGCCGCCTGATACTGCCGATATACTTTTGTTACCCCTTTCCCCATATCGCCTACCGGATCCTGATCGCCGGAAAGCAGCAGCAGGGGCAGCCCGTTCGGGATCTTTGCAATGTTTCTTGCCTGGTTATCGTAATAAACGGCCTCCATCAGCCCGTAATAGCCGTTTACCGTAAAATCAAACCGGCATTTGGGATCTTTATAATACCGTTCGGCGATACATGTCTCCTTGGTCAGCCAGGTATTGCCAACATCCGTTCCGGTAAGGTCATACCGGCGGTACGATCCCAGAAACGAAAGCTTTTTGACCAAAGTGCTTTTATAATGCCAGCCGTGTACCCTGCCAAGGAATCCGCAGATCCCCATGCCGGCTTTCATCAGAACATCCGGCATGCTTCCCGTTCCCACAATTACCGCGCCGCTCAAATGCTTCGGATATTTTGTAATATATTTGCGCAGCATATAAGACCCCATGCTGTGACCCAGCATAAAATACGGAAGGTCTTTATATTCTTTTTGTATCTGCTTTCTGACCGTATGCATGTCTTTGATCAGCGTGTCGCTGGGACGGCTGTCCGTAAAATACCCGTACTCCGACGGCGACGCTACGGAATCGCCGTGCCCAAGATGATCGTGCCCGACGGCTGCAATCCCTTTACCTGCAAGAAATTGGGCAAATTCCGTATAACGTCCGATATATTCCTGCATCCCGTGCGTAATCTGCAGAACCGCTTTCGTACATTCCCGATCCGGCAGCCATTTCATCCCGTGAATGGTTGTTTTTTTATCTGCCGACAAAAATTGAAAATCTTCCTGTATCATATTCCCCTCCTGTACCGCATTCTGCGGCTTTTCTTAAAGTTTTTCCCGTTTCTGCCCACATATATGCGCTTGAAATACATCACCGTCAGCAGTAATTGGAAATCACAAACTGTACTTCTTCCCTTCCCATATAACTGTTGATCTCCGGATAATAGACGATCGAGATCTTATCCTGTTGGTCCAGAAGATCCGCCATTTGTTCTGCATGGGAAAAGCACACGGCAGGATAACAAAACCCGTATTCGTCTTCCAGCGTAAGCTTCAGCACATTTCTGTTTTTTCCTACGATACGCCGCTCTTTTACACGGATATTTTTATCTGCAAACACAGGTTTTCCATTGCCCTTTCCAAAAGGTTCTAAAATCTTCCACTCATGTACCAGCTCTTTCGTCACGTACGAAAGCGGCATAGGAACATCGATATGTATTCGAACGGTAAAATCTTCTTCCTTTAAAGAAGCGTTTTCATTCATACGCTTCCGAAAGGCGTCTAAATGTTCTTTGGGAAGCGACAGTCCCGCCGCCATCGGATGTCCGCCGAACTTCGTAAATAAATCTCGGCATTTGCACATCTCCTCATACATCGAATAAGCCTCTATGGACCGCCCCGAACCTTTGATGCCTTCTGTAGAATCGGTCATCACAAAGACCGGGTGGTTATACTGTTCCCGGATCCTGCCCGCCACAATTCCCGCCAGACTCTCATGCAGGCGCGGCAGATATACCACCATAACGCTTTGCCGGTCCAATCGCTGTTCTTCAATCAGGCGGAACGCTTCATTGACGCCTTCCGCCGTCATTTTTTTTCGTTCCTCATTTAAATCCGAAAGTTCTGCGGCAAGCGTCTGCGCCGTCTCGTCATCCTCAGCCAAAAGCAGCTGCAAAGCCCGAACCGCCGTATCGAGCCTGCCTCCCGCATTGATACAGGGTCCAAGCACAAATCCCAGATGATAAGCGCTCAAACGTTCCGGAAGAATTTCCTTTTGTCCGATCAAAGCGCGAAGCCCCGGATTTTTGGTCCGGCGCATCTGTTCCAGCCCATATTTTACAATAATCCTGTTTTCATCCACCAGGTCCATGACATCGCCTACCGTAGCAAACGCCGCGTTTTCCAGAAATTCCATTGCTTCTTCTTCTGCAATGCCGCAGCGTTCATATAACGCCTGTACGACTTTAAACGCCACGACCGCCCCGCAAATCCCGTCAAACGGATATTCGCATTCTTTTTGTTTCGGATTGACAATTGCGTCTGCCCGGCTTTCTATATACGTGCGCACGCCGTTTTCTTCTATATAAGGAATATCATGATGATCGGTAACCAGTACGGTAAGCCCCATCTCTTTGGCATACGCAATTGCATCCGCTGCGGCAATTCCGTTATCACAGGTAATAATCGTATCGGCGCCGTCTTTTTTCGCCTGTTCGATCAGGTTTTCATTGATTCCGTAACCGTCTTTCATGCGGTCCGGAATCGCCGCCGTAGCCATTCCCCCTGCGCGTGTAATGCCTTTCTGCAAAATATACGTAGACTGCACCCCGTCGATATCATAATCTCCGATGATACGAATATGACATTTATTTTGAATTTTTTCCTGCAAAATTTCAACCAATCGATCCATATCCTTCATAAGATGCGGAGAATGCAGTAACGTTAACTTCGGGTTTAAGTAGGCTTCCATATCTTTTTCTTCTATAATATTCCTGTTCCGCATAATTCGAGCCGTAACCGGATCAATGCCGTACCTTGCTCCGATCGCGCAAAAATCCGCTTTTTTACTTGCGACAAACCATTTTTCTTTTAAAACTGCCATGACTGTTTCCTTCCTGTTGATCGGATCAAACGCCGGCATGCAAGGCGGCGGATCCTTCCCGGCGCAGATTTTGCCCGGTATCCTGTAATTCTTTTGTTTTCAAATATTGTAGCCTATCCAAAGCATTTCGGCAAGTATACGCTCAACTGGAAGTTTACCGCAACCCCAATCGTGATAAGATACACAGATAACGACAGATCAAACAAAAATACGACGGTGAGGATTTACAGAAACATCCACACCGTCTGTATACTTACTTGTATTTCAAATCTTCCTAATACAGCTCTGCAATTCTGGTTACGCCCACATAAATCTCCGAAATTTTATACCAGGTCGCATAATCCACTACGCCCGTCACCGGAAGCCCGAACACGGACTGAAAAATCTCTACCGCCTCCTCTGTCGCCGGACCGTAAATGCCGTCTGCCGAAATTACCGGAATCGCCGGATATGCCCGGGAAATCCTCGCCAGCTGGGACTGCATCTGCCGGACTTTTTCTCCTCTGGAACCGACCGAAAGGTCTACCCTCGGCCAGGAAGCCGGAATGCCGGCAATCTCATCCGCTTCATTGACATACATGCTGTTTCCATAGTAATACCTTAAAATTTCGATAAAACTATATCCTCTGTCGCCTAAATCTTTCGACCCCCACTGACTCATCCAGTTTGGACAGCTGACTCTCTGACCGTCACAATACTGGGTTAAAATCGGCTGACGAACATTCGGCCTGGAAAGATAACTGTCAAAAATTTCATCCACAATCCTGGAAATATTTTCAAATATATTTCTGCCGTAGATCCATTTATGGTCAAATGCCGTAGACGATGTGATGGTGAAATCGTATCCTTTGTTTCGGTACCATTCCGTAAATACCCTGTTTAATGTAAACGAAAGAATCGCAAGTATATTGGCGCGCAGGGTAGCATCCGGCCAGGTTGCATAAATTTCACTGGAAGCAACATTTTTAATATAATCTTTGTAAGTGACGTAATAATCTCTTGCCGTAGTGTCCGAAGGCGCTCCGTCGTGAACCACCACATATTCGGGTACTACGACGCGGCTCAGCACGATTTCCCCGGTTTCTTCGATCGGCTTGATCTCATCTTCCGGGATTTTAGAAGGGAAATTCCCGAATAATGTATTGGCAGGAATTACAATATTGCTGACCGGATTGATATCCGATTCTTCCGGCACTAACCGTACCCGCTGCACGGACGTTTCGCCGGAGAGCACCTGGATGCCCGAAACATTGACCGGAATAAATCCGTTTGCCGTGACCTGAATCGTATATTCCGCATACGGCTGCTGTTCCGACGGCTCCATACTGTATTCCAGCGGCGGCGTCCTGAGTTCTAACCGCTCCGTCTGACCGGAAGAATTCGTCTTCACCTCTTCAATCGTACTCTCCGGCTCTCCGGTATAGGAAACCGCTACCCGCGCATTTTCAATCGGAAGCCTGCCGGAAGGCGTTTCCACATTGATCTGCAGTCCTCCTTCGTCCGGTGTGTCATTCTGCAGATACCTGATATTTTGTCTGGACATATTGTATCCTCGTATTGCTTCTTAATCATATGATATGCAGCTTTCCGGATTCTGGTGACTGTACGGGAGCGTAGTTTTCCCGTTATTTTTGAATCGTGTTCTTATGATATATAAAATAAATCCGCCGGTCTGTGTGAACGGCAGTTAATTATATCTCCCTGACAATTAACAGCTGTTCCATAGATTTTTGAACCGTTATCGGTTATCCTATAGGTAACGCCGGCTATGCGTTGATCGGAACGCTGCGGTGTCAGATGTAATCAACCGGATCGGAGGAATCTGTTTATGACAATCGGAGAAACTATTAAATCTTATCGAAAAAAGCTTGGCTTTACACAGGAAGAACTGGCAGACCGTCTTGGCGTAACGGCTCCCGCCGTCAATAAATGGGAAAGGGGCCATACTCTTCCGGATATCAAACTGCTCGCGCCCCTCGCACGTCTTCTGCATATTTCCACGGACACCCTTCTGTCCTACCGGGAAAATCCTACGAATGAAGAAATTTCCTTATTTATAAAAAAACTGGACCAAAAGCTGCAGACAGCCCCCCTATGCAGACGCATTCTCCTATGCCAAAGAAAAACTCCAGGCATATCCCGACTGTCACAGGCTGATTTGGAATACGGCAATCGTATTGGAAGCCCACCTGTTATTTCAGGGCATTGCAGAACGCAGCATATACGACCCGCAGATCTGCGCATGGTTTACACAGGCGCTGGAATCTGAAGAACCCTTTCTAAAAAAATCTTCCGCCGAATCACTGTATCATTTTTATGCCAGAAAAGAACAGTGGGACAAAGCCGAAGAAGCCTTATCGTATTTTTCGGAAAACGATCCTGACAAAACCATACATCTGGCATCTCTCTACAGCAAAACCAACCGGATCCACGACGCCTACCGGCTGTATGAGCAACTGCTGTTTACAGGTTTTAACCGTTTTAAGCTCATACTGCATGCGCTTCGTATCCTCTACATGCAGGAACAAGATTCGGATATGGCGCACAAGCTGGCTGATTTGGAAGGCGGACTGGCAAAACTCTTTGAAATGGGCCGTTACCAGGAAGCAGAGCCGGGACTGGAACTGGCGGCTTATGAGAAGAATGTAAAAGAAACGGAGCGGATCATGAAAACAATGCTGAAACACTATGATACGCTGACCGATTATACGCATTCCCGTCTTTTCCGGCATATACTCCTGAAACCCCAGAACCCCGCTTTCTTTGAAAGAGTAAGATGCGGCTTGATTCAGGGATTTTTGGATGAGGAAAAATTTGGCTATATGAAAGAAACCGCCTTTTGGAAAGAATTAAAAGACAGACGGACTGCCCCTGTTTCAGACAGTCCGTCTATGGAAGTTATATCTCAGGATCGGTTCGCATAGGACGTTCAGACAGATTTCATTTTTACTTTTTTTACTGCCGAATACTTCCCGTACAGCTTGCCGTTCTTTACGTTTGTATATGCTCTCATACGGAAATATACCGTTTTTTTACTCGTTATCTTTTTCTGAAAACGCTTTGCCGATTTCCCTTTCCGCGCAATCACTTTGTATTTGCCTTTTCCGGTTTTCATGCTGATCTCATATCCGTCCGCATTATTTACTTTTTTCCAGGTCAGCTTGACTTTATTTCCGGTACGCTTTAAGGTAAATTTCGGCTTTTGGGGAGCCACTGGCGTCTCCGTTTTCCCGGGTACAGGCGATACTGCCTCTCTTTCCTCCATCCACATCGCTTCCAGTATTTCATCTTTTTGAAGCTGCAGACGATCGCCCGGCTGATATATGTTCATTCCGCAGCTCCAGCCCCAAAACAGATATCCTTCTCTCGTCAGTCCGCACTGCGGCACAGTGACCCATGCGCCCGCTCCCGTCCGGACCATTTCCGGCAGCGTTCCCACTCCGCCGCCTCCGCAATAAGAAAGCGTCACTTCTTTTTTATAGGAAACGACCGGCTCCACATGCATCACCGTATTTCCCTCTGCATGTACCGACAGGCGCAGAACGTCGTCCGCCGATACCGGAATGACAATTCCGTCCGACGCATTGTCTGTACGATACCCACCGTCCTGATCCACGGCGTTCCAGGATGCAAGCGTCTCCTGATCCGGTGAAAAAGAAGAATCTATGTTGGAATATCTTCCTTTTGTAAGCTTTAATGCAAACGGCCGGTCCGAAACGGCTTCCTGCGGGAGCCTGAAATCCACATATCCGTCTTCGGGTACCACAAATGCAGCTGCACCGTCCCTTAATCCGCAGGAGATACTGTCATTTGTAATCATAACCCCGTCCTCCTGCCAGCCGTCGTCATACGTCTTCATATTCTCCCAGCATCCGCCGTCCTCTGCCTGCTTCTGTGCATACCAGAGAGGTCCCTGCCTGTTTGCAGAAGAGGAAAACGCTTCTTCCCGATAACGATGCACCTGGTGCACCGCTTTATAAACCCTCACGTAATCGACACTCATCACCGCCTGATCCCAGTCCGTCGTTTCATCTACCGCTTCACACCAGCCGCCGGTTTTTCCTGTCGCAAGATTCAGTTTCAGATAAAAAAGCGCGTTAAACGGATGCGGAAAATCCAATGGAATCTGCGGCGTTTCGGTTCCCCGCTCGACCACCCAGGATTCCCAGTCCGTAAATGTGGCATAGAGATGATCGTCCATATACATACGGATCACACCGGGTTCCCATTCCATGGAAAACAAGTGGTATGCCTCCGAAAAATCTGCGCCTTCCAGGCGATAAGTTGCTGTCGGATGCCAATATTTATCCGTGTTGTAAAGACCGCAGTGAACTGTCCCATAGCAGACGTCCGGCTGCTGGGAGATCAGTTCCATAATGTCAATTTCCCCGTCTTTGGGCCAGCCGTATGTCTCCGTATCCGGCATCATCCAGATTGCCGGCCACATTCCTTTTGCCACCGGAAGCTTTGCGCGGATGTCAAACCTGCCGTAACGCCAGCTTGCTTTTGTTTTGGTCTCAACCATTCCCGACTTGCATAAATATGTATTGTTCCCAACCGTCTCCGGCTCTTCTAACGGCGTTGCTTTTAACTGCAGCGTACCGTCCTTAAGAAAAACGTTTTCATTTTCCAGTTTTCCGTCTTCTGTTGCTGCTGTATTATACTTATGGCTTCCGTTTTCCGGCGTATTCCCGATTCTCCATTTCGTATCATCCAGATATTGTCCGTCAAATTCATCGTGCCAGACCAGTTCATATCCTTCATACTGTGTCACCGCATCTTCAGCATCCTGCACTGTCGCCGCCCGCACTTCCGTGCGCTCCGCCGTTTTCGCCATGCCGAAACTGATGCCTGTCACTGCCGCAGCCAAAAGCAGCGCGGTTCCTGCCATACTCCGATTTTGTCTCCGCATATTACCCTTCCCCCATATTTTCTTAAATTTTGTATCAATTATAGCATACCCACGCTTTTTTGTCTTGAACAATCGGTAAAACCGTCCCAGGATCAAAGGACAATAAAATCATGCGTCTGGAAAGAACCATAAGGTCTCCTGCCCTCTTAATTATCTGACTTTTCTTTGTTTATAAATTTCATTTCAGTTATTACTATATCTAATTAAAATTTTTTCTAATTTTTATTGACATTTCATATTTTTTCAGATATACTAAACATATCAAATAACAAAACAAAATCTTAAGAAACGGAGGTACAGACCACCGAGAACTTAATGAAACACCTCAAAAAATCCTGATAAAAAAGGTAACAAAGCTCGTTCTTCCAAACCGCAGATTCAGGTGAAAACAAGATCAGAATTTCACGAATCTCAAACCGGAAAATAAAAACAGGAGGTACCGTCCCATGAACAGCATAGTTTAAAAGCGGCATCAAATGAATCGATTTGATGCCGCTTTTTTTATGCCGTGCAGACACGGTCCGTGTTCTTAAATTTATTCTTTCCGTTTTCCTGATCCGATCAGGTTTAACATCAAGCCGAGGGCAACAACGCATGCTGCCGCCGCTTTCCCGTACATGCTTGTCATACAGGTCATAACTTTGCCAAGATACGGTATCGAAGCGGCCACGCTCCCGATATAGTTCTCATAGGAAACGGGCATGGGATCTTCTGCGTCATTTGCATCCCCTTTTGTCTGAAACGTACCGGAAACGACATTGTTTTTTACTACCCGGTGCGTAATAATGCCCGCATCTTCTTTGGAACTGTAAAAAGCAATGATATCCCGTTCTTTTACATCCTCCGGTTTTTCTTCCCGGACATAGATCAGGCTGCCGACCGGAAGTTTTGGTTCCATGCTGCCGCTCAGCACATGATACATATGAAATCCGAAGCAGCCCGGCAATACGAGCAGGGAACAAAGCGCGATCACAAGCAAAATCAGCGCCGTTCCTGCCGCATTGCAGATGTGCACGGCTGTTTTCTTTTTTCTGCGTTCTTTTTTCATGGCTGTTTCTTTCGGCCCGCTGCAGGTTTCGTTTGTTTCGGTTTTACCGCGTTTGCTCTCCTTCTTTTATGAAGATAGACGGCGGCGATACAAAGAGCCGCTGCGGCTGCTGCGCCGATACCGATATAAACCGGAAGATATCCCATCACAGTACCCGCCTGCTCCGGTTTGATCCTCGCCATCGGAACGTCTTCATCGTCCAGATTTTCCAGTTTCTGCTGATCCAGCGGAACGTCCTCATCCGGAAGAGACACATCCGCGTCTCCGCCGATCGGCGCCCCCTCTTCCTCCGGAGCCTGATCATCCTGCGCCCCGTCTTCTGCCTGCGCCGCGTCCGCTCCGTCGTCATTTGTTTCTCCGGCAGCGTTCCCGCCGTCTGCGGCAGTCGTCGTCGTTGTGGTTGTCACAGGCGTCCCGGGCGCCGTGCCTGCAGGCGGATTTGTCGTTTCCGTGCCGCCCGAAGTCGTTCCTCCGGCAGAAACCGGCGTATAACGGAACGTAAAGACATTCTCCGCTTCATTTGCAGAAAGCGTTTTTACCATATTCAGCGCCTGCGGCTGGTATCCTTCGATATACCGGGAAGCCACAAACTGCCGTTCCCCGACGTTTCCGTAATAGGTATCGCTCTTCATCAACGTTTTTCCGTTCGTATCCTGGTAATTTACCGTATACGCCGCCATGTCACCCTTTACCCCGTAAGCAGCGACAAAATCCCTGTCGCACGCCACGTAAAATGCCGGCGATTCCGCTTCCTCATTATCCCTGCCGGATCTTCGGACGCCTCTGACATAATACCGCTCATCCGTAACTTCCACTGCGTCCTGCGGACGGATCGACACCATATCCCCGTATTTTAGTCCGCTGATCACAACACAGTCTCTGCCGGATGCGATATGCGCTGATGCCGAACCGACGTCAATTCCCGTTCCTGTCAAAATCCCCTGGTTTCCGGCATATAACCGTATCGTATAGGTATATTCTTCTTCCGCTGCCTGCACCGTCCGGCTGCCTGCGGCAATCGTCATACAAAGGACCAGAAAGCTAACGCAAATGTATTTGAAGCATTTCATATCATCTCTCTCCTCCCGTTTCTGCCATCTCTTCCTCCTGCCTGCCGGAAAGCAGCAGCAGACCGCCGATCAAAAGCAGCAGACCCGATCCAAACATCAGGATAATATACCGCATGATTTCCGTTTCATCTCCGGTTTTTACGGCGTTTCTGTCCGGTCTTAAACTCTCCGGGTTTCCGGGCGTCGTACTTCCTCCGCCGGAAACGAGCTCTGTTGCAAAATCCATCTGCAGCCTTGCCAGGGTATTCTGGTAATCATTGACAAGCGTTTCGCCGTCCAGCGCGACTTTCAGCTTTACAACGCCGGACGTTGCATTTTTCATCCGGTCCAGATAAAAATAATTCTGCAGCGTCCTTGTCGCCCCGTGCAGTCCTACGCCGCCTATTTTTCCTTCGCCTCCGAATTTCTCACTGGAATAAAGTGTCGTCGTCTTGCCGCTTGTATCCGTGTAGGTCAGCAGGTAATCGTACGCGCCGCCGGCCGCGTCCCCGGCGTCTTCCAAAGATTCCAGCACTTCGTTTTTCATATACCAGTCCGCTTCTCCGTCAAACGTGTTTTTGATCGTCACCGTAAGCTCTACCGAATCCCCCGGCTGCATGGCTCCCGCTTCGTCGCTCATATCTGCCGACGTAAAATTGCTTTCCATTTTTTTGCCATCAAAGGTCACCTGCCACCCGGACGCCCCTTTCCGATCTTCTGCAAAAACCGTAACGGAAGATACGAAAAGCAACGCAAAAACTGCCGTAAGGCTTATGATTTTCCACATTTTCTTCATATACTCCGCCTCCTTTAGAGAATTCCAAGTTCGGATGCATCCACGCCCCATGCACTTTTGATCGCATCTTTGGCATTGTGCGTCTGTACGGCGTCCACTTCTACATCCACATGAAATTCCACGCCGTCGTATTTATAAGTCGTTGTGATCGTAGTTCCGTTCGTTTTTATCTCTGCATCCGCGGACAGGCTGCCGTCGATACGGATGGTATCGGCAAACGGTTTTGTCTCTGCCCCGGTCTTTAAAATTCCTCTATAAAACAATTCCATGCATTCTGCAGTCTCATTGGGGCTTTTGATCCAACGGTCGGTATTTACCAAATTCAGGTCGATCAGGTCCGGGGAAAGCGAGGTTATTTTTTTCCCGTCCTTCATCCAATACCGATAGACACGCACCCTGACATATTCGTCGATGGTACCGCTGTTTTTTACCGTCAGTTTCTCGTCGTATTTTTTGTTCAGAGCCAGTTGTTCGCCTTCGCCCAGCATACGCGTAAGCAGTGCGCCGTTTACGGAAGAACCGCCGCGGTTGTTCGTTACCTTCCACTCTTTTCCGCTGTAATCCCGGCTGCTTACCGTCTCTCCGTTTTCCAGCAGGCTCACGCCGATCTGCGAAACCGTAATTTCCGCCACGTAGTTGTCGCTGTAGTACGTCAGGGCGGCTCTTGTACTTCCTACCGCGCTTCCCAACAGAAGTAAAACGGATGCCGTAAACATCAGATAGGTCAGCTTTTTCCTTCTCATCGTACGCCGGCCTCCTCTCCCCGTCTGTCGGCAATCTTTTCATAATCCGTATAGACCGTATTCCAGTCCGCCGTCGCTTTTCCGTCTGAATCATAGACCACCGGCGTGCATTCCTGAATCACGACGACATGGAAGCTTTCCTTATCAAAGTCCTCCGGAAGGTCGCCGATCTTCACATCCAAAATCTCCGTGCTTGCTCCCGCCGGAAGAATCGGACCGTAATACCAGTATCCGTCTCCTTTGTCGTAAGTCCAGAGATTGCCGCTCTCGCTTTTGTCCTGGTAAGAAATTTCAAACCCGCCGCCGTAAAATACCTTAACACGCACAAAGCAGTCGTTGATCTGCGATGTATTTTGGATCGAAATATGCTTTGTCATATCGCTGACATCTTCTTTGATCTTTGTCTGGGAACCTAAATGTATCACCTGGCTGCCGCCTGCAGACACGTAAGTTGTAAAATATGCCGACGCCCCCGGCAATGTCAGGGCTGCGGTCATGCAAAGAGCCGCCGCCGCAAGAGCGGCCGTCCGTTTCCTGCCGTCTGTCTTTTTCATTTTCATCACAGCCCCTTTCTATTCTCCCGCCGTCGGGTTTTCCCATATCCAGCCGCCGTCGCCGTCTGACTGGAACCGGTTTGTTACGCCGTACCCTCCGCGGTTACCGCCGTCGTACCGGTTGGTAAACGATACCTGCGCCACGCTGCCGGCTCCCGCTTCTACCGCGGCGTCAGACCAGACGACCGCCGTTCCTTCTTTGGAACCGACTACCGTATAGCTGGCTCCGGAATAAATTTCCGTTACCGTAAGCGTCAGGCCTGCCGGAATATGCTCCAGTGTAACGGTATCGCTTCCCGCCTTTGAAAACGTCATGCTCTCCACTTCATCGTATTTTATGACGCCGTCTTTATCTTTTCCGATAATCCGGAATACAAATGTCGTCTTTCCAAGCGTCTCATTAAAATTTTCAAGCGTTTTTCTGATATTCAGTTTTCCGAACTGTGGTATGGCCTCCGGCTTTAATCCGATTACCGTATCATATACCCATTCGTCGCTTCCCGTTCCTTCTGACGTATACGAGCTGCCCGGCAGCGCCGTCAGGTAAGGAGAAAACTCATATAAAACAGTATAATCCGGATTATAGGAAGCTTCCGGTACTACCAGGTACATCCCCGGCAAAAGACCGGAAATCACACCGTATGCCGCCTGGCTGCCGCCCTCTTGTTTTTTTACGACTGCGGTCTGGTCCGCCAAAAGAGACTTCTCCGTCCGAATCCGGTCCGCCTGCTGCGCAAGTTTCTGCCAGTCCTCCGCCGTAAGGGACGATCCCTTTCTGTCGATTACGCGCAAATCCAACCCGGCAAACGCATCCTCGGATGTAAAATGCTGTCCCGTGATATCCACATCCGCCACCCGATATACCGACACCGGAATCGACATCTGATTAAAATCCTCAAGATATGCGTCATTGCTGCCGGAAGAGGCTCCGATTTCCACTGAAACCGTAAGACTGCACGCTCTATTTTTATCCACTTCATTTGCCGCATGCGTCTGCAGCAGGCTGATGCAAGGCAGTAAGAGCACAGCCGCAAGAGCCAGTACATATCCTGTCTTTCTTTTTCTCCCTAACTTCAACTAAATTCCCTCCTTATTGTCTGTTCTTCCTTTTCATGACCTGCCGCATCCATAAAATCAAAAGCAATGTCACGCCAAGACCGAATAACAAGTACAGCATATAGTAGTTTTGGATCGCCTGTACCATAGACTCTACAGGCGTAGACTCCAGCTCACCGTCATAGGGAACCCGGTGTCCCCGGACCAAAAGACGGTGGCTGTTTACCCCGTAGGGCGTGCAGGTAAACAACGTCACATAGTCTTCGCCTTCTTCTATCTTTAATGCTTCTCCCAGCGCATCAAAGTCGTCTTTTTCGATCATCGGAAGAATCCGGTCCACTTCATATGCCAGATCCTCATTTAAGATATGCAGGTAAAACCTGTCGCCTTTCCCTAACTGGTCAATATCGGTAAAAAGCTTTGCGCTGGGCAGTCCGCGGTGCGCGGAAAGAACGCTGTGGTTTCCTTCTCCCCCGATCGGAAGCTTTGTACCGTTTAAATGCCCTGCGCCCGTATTCAACACTTCTTCATCGGTTCCATGATAAACAGACAGCCGGACATTGATCTTGGGAATCGTCAAATACCCCATAATGCCGTCTCCCATGACGTTTAACACCTTAAAATATTCCGTTCCCCGGATATCGCCGGAATCTTCTATGCCGAAGATATCCGTAAGGATACTGTTCTGGGAAAATGTCTGATTATAGGCTCTTGCCGCCGCCCATGCTTCTTCGAAATCCTCTTCTTTCATCTGACTGACCGCCGAATCGTACTGCGAAATCAACTTTGACTGGCGGTAAGTGTTCCACTGGTCGGAAATCGTCGGGTATGCAAGAATCCCGAATCCTACAAGGAATAAAAGGCCAAAGAAAAATGACGATAATTTCCTTAACATGACGTATCCTCCCCGTCTTCCTTCAACCAGTCGTTTATTTCCTGTTCTCCAAGCGCCCGGCTCTCTTTGAGCCAGTCGTCAAGCTCCTGTTCACTCGGTTCCTTTCCTGCTTTCAGCCAGTCGTCAAGCTCCTGCACTTCGGGTTCTTCACCCGTTCTGCCGGATTCACCGACGCCAGGCTCTACTGCCCTGCCCGCTTCGCCGGTTCCAGGCTCTTTCGGCTCTTCGCCTTCCCTGTCCGTTGCATCCGTTTCCTGTTCTTTTCGCTCTTCGCCGTCCCCGCCCGATGCAATCGGCGCCTGCTCTTTTGGCTCTTCCTTTGGCTTTCCCGATTCGTCCGGATTCGGCGCTTCGTTTGGCAGAGATTTTACCGCCAGGCGGCGTTCCCTGCGATAAAGAAAGATACAAAATACAACGGTGACCAGAATTCCCACAACGACCCATAACAGGTAATTCGTATGCAGGCTCATATTGCCAAGCGGAATTTTTTCATCCGCAAGCAGTTCGGGCTCGTAAGGCACCCTGTGCCCGCGGACCAAAAGCCTGTGGCTGTTTACCCCATAAGGCGTACAGGTCAAAAGCGTCACCAGGTCTTTGCCGTCTTCCACTTCCAGATCCTTTGTGTCTTCCGGCACAACGGTGGAAATCTGATCCACTTCATAGCAGAGCGTCTCGTCTAATATATGCAAAAGGAAATGATCCTTTTTTTCCATCTTATCCAGGTCGGTAAACAAAGCCGCGCTGGGCAGTCCGCGGTGTGCGGAAATCACCGCATGCGTATTATTCTTTAGATTATCTACATCCCAAATCACCGTTTTTACCCAGATTAGTT
>BLMD01000223.1 GCA_011959925.1 Lachnospiraceae bacterium | reverse complement strand
ATTTTTTGTACAGAAAAGGAGCTGCGCACTAATTATTTAGTGCGACAGCCCCTTTCTGTTGCCCTGACGCCAAAAATTCTGCCTGCGGCAGAATTGCCTTCCTGAAGAAATCTTTCAAAAAAATTTTTTCTGACTGAAACTTTTTCCCGCTCGTTTTTGTCTAATCTATAGAACAACAAATATAAGGAGGAGAAACACGTGGGACTTTTACCATGGAAAAAAACAAAAGCAAAGACCGTTGAACGCCTGCTGCTTACCAACTATAACCAATATTACCGGCTTGCATACAGCTATGTCCGCAACGACGCAGACGCGGGAGACATTGTCCAGAATGCCGCTTACAAGGCAATCAAAAACTGCGCCGGCTTAAAACAGGAAGCTTACGCCGCCACATGGCTGTACCGCATCGTCATAAATGAAATTTTTACGTTTCATAAACAGCAAAAACACGAATCGTTAGATTCGGCAGCGGAAACGCAGACGGAAGATTCTTATGAGGATATTGACTTAAAACGGGCGCTTGCATCGTTAGACGACGAAGACCGTATGATCGTAGAACTGAAATATTTTGAAAATCTCAAACTGGATGAAATCGCCGGGATCCTCGAATTAAACGTCAATACCGTCAAAAGCCGACTATACCGCAGTCTGAAAAAACTCCGTCTGTCCCTGGAAGAAGAATGGATCTATGACGACAAACACACACACAACACTGCCGAACAGTTTTCATAACAGGAGGTAAATCATGAGCAGACAAGAAAAAATCTTTCACGCCTTGAAACAGGACTATCACACGCACACGATGTCGAACGAGCAGGTAAACGACATGAAAAAACAAATCGAATCTGCAAAAAAAGAAACCCGTCATCCGCTCCGCAATCTCGCGGCGGCTGCGGCTGCAGCTGCCGTAATACTTACCATACTTCCCAATACATCCGGAAGCGTCGCATACGCAATGAGCCGTATCCCGATCCTTGCCCAATGGGTGGAAGTTGTCACATTCCGCGATTATCAATATGAAAGCAGCCGAAACAACGCCGATATCCGAGTCCCCGAAATTGTTCCGCAGATTCCGAAAGAAGATGAGAAGCAGGCGCAAACGGACAGTCCTGCCAAACAAAAAGTCCAAAAAACGGCAGACGAGATCAACCGGGAAATCCAATCCATTACAGATCAGCTGATCCGGGAGTTCAAAGAAAACCTAGATCCAGACGGGCGCCAGTCCATGCAGGTGTCTTCTGAAGTGATTGCCACAACCGAACAGTATTTTACTTTAAAACTAAACTGCTATCAGGGCGCAGGAAGCGGCGCGGAATGGAATTATTTTTACACCATTCATCTGGAAACCGGGGAACGCCTGCAGCTAAAAGACCTGTTTACCAAAGACAGCGACTATATCACTCTCATCAGCGAAGAGATCAAACGGCAGATGAAGGATCAAATGGCAAAGGACGAAAATATCTTTTACTGGGTAGAGTACGATGATGTACCCGAATGGAATTTTGAAGCGATCACAGAGGAAACGCAATTTTACCTGAACGAAAACGAAGAAGTTGTGATCTGTTTTAACGAAGGCGACGTAGCGCCGATGTACATGGGATGCGTCGAATTTACCATCCCAAAAGACGTCCTATCCGCCGTCCGGCAGTAGGAACTTATAAGCGGCACATGAATCTCATGTGCCGCAGTTTTGCATATGTGTTCCATTATTTATTTTGTAACTGCGCATACGATTTAACTTGTCCCGTCCCTTTGCTCTGTAAGATCTAAAATTCTCTGAATTTCCGCACTTTCCACGGGGGCTTCTCCGTATGCAATGTGTTTTCCTTCTGCGTCTACGCCGCCCAAATAGCGTTCTTTCTTTTTCTTACCCCGTTCAATGGTAAAGTACTGCACCTTCTGTTCATCCTGCAGTGTGATATAAATCCGCCGGCAAAGCTGTGTTTTCTCTTCCGGTTTGGGCAAATCCACACGAACCAAAAGCAGGTTTTCCCGAATGTTTAACGCCATCACATCAAAATCGCTTTCCTGATAAGGATACAGCTCCTTTTTTTCATACGCCTGCCGATACACTTCATCCACAACCGTTCCGCCCTCGTCGCTGAGCCTGTAAATAAAATCTGAACCCTCCCGAAACGCCCGAAGCGGAAAATCATGAAATTCGGCTTTCTGGCGCATCATAACCTGATACTGCTGCGACGTCAGCTTTACCTGCTTTGCCGCCGCAGGCGCCGCGCCTTCTGCCAGTACCGCCTCTAATAATTCTTTCTTAAACGAAAGATTATCCGTAAACGGATTTAAGACCATTCCCTGTGTCTGCAGCCGTGCATCCATCGCCAGCGAACAGCAGGCGTGAAACGGCATATTCATCAAAAGGTCGAACCTCGGTTCTTGGGGAATCTGCTCCGGAGAAGAGTACACCGGCAAAAACTTGTCCCCTTTCTGATTGTTTAAAACCGCAGGAATCGGGGACACTCCTTTGGGAAGCTTGATCTGCTGTCCCGGACGTTCTTTCATCTGCTGTTTCAGTTCCAGAACTTCCGGCGTATCCGGAAAGATCGCCGGCACAAAAAAACTGGTCTTTTTCATCTGATGCATCAGCGCTTTTAAATTTTCTTTTACAGAGTCTTCCTTATAAATCTGTATTAACTGTTCTGTTTTCGTTGTCTCGTTATTCATATGATCTCCATTTAATCTCGTTTTCTTATGCCTGCAGGGCATCCCGGTGCGGCATACTCCTGCAAAGCAATTTCTTAAAGTGAAAGATATGAGCCGCGGTATAGCATCCGCGCATAAATTTTTTGTGTTTCCATACACTATCCCCGAAAGGAGGAATTTTATGAATGCAAAAGAAGATACAGGAATTTCATTTGCTATCAACACCTTAGACGATATCCCCAAGCCTTCCGCAAATGCCAAAGAAATTACCGGGCTCGTAAAGCAGGGCGGAAAAGTAACGGGATATCAGCTCTCTGACAATCGGATCGTGAACAAAGAAGAAGGCGTCGCCCTTGCGAAGGCCGGTGAGATCGCGGGCGTCGGCATTGCACATCGGAAAGGTACGGAATATCTCAAATCAATTCCCGACGGCACTGACGACAACAACCTGAGCCACCTTCCTACGGTAAAGGCTTCCGTCAAATAACTTTTTGTAACAAAAAGCAGGATTTTTCCTGTTTTTTGTTTTTTCCGAAGATTTCCGGAAACAGTCTATGACCGCATCTGTTCCATAAATTCCGCAGCGTCATCCGGTGCGTCATCCATAGAGTCGTCTCCTACATCCACAACTTTGACTTCTTTTCGATAGAAAATGTCATACATGACCGGCACAAGAAACATCGTCATAAACGTGGCATAAAACAGACCGCCCGCCACAACGATCGCCATTCCTCTTCCCAGTTCGCTCGCCGTATCTTTACTGAACACCATCGCAAGCATCGCCAGGATCGTCGTAAACGCCGTCATTAAAATGGGACGCATACGTGTCTTTCCGGTTGCAACCAGCGCATCCCTTCGTTCCATGCCTCCCACACGAAGCTGATTCGTATAATCGACAAAGACGATACCGTTGTTTACAACCGTCCCCATCAAAACCAGAAATCCCATCAGAGTGATCAGCGACATCTGCTCCCTGGTCAAAAGCATTGCCAATAATCCGCCCGTAAATGCAAGCGGCACGGTAAAGATGACAATAAACGGAGATAACAGGCTCTGAAACTGCGCCACCATGACCAGGTAAATCAGAAGAAATCCCAGCAGAAGCAATTTGCCCATCTGCTCTAACATATCTGTCGTATTCGACGTTTCTCCGCCGAATTCAATCCGGTATCCTTCCGGCAGCTCATACTCTTTTAATAATTCCTCTACATCCCTGGATAACAGGGTCGTGTTATAACCCTGTTTTGTATCCGCCGTTACGCTTATCCGGCGCTCTCCGCTCACTCGGTTGATTCCGGAAATGCTGCTGCCGTACTCCAGCGTGGCAAATTCGCTCAGCTTATGCATTTCGGTCACCGTCTTACCGTCTTCATCCTTTTTCTGCGTTTCAAACTCCATGTCCATCAGATTTTCTTTTGTCAAAAGATTTGTTTCGTCGACGATCTGCACATCCATGTCCGTTTCGTCTACCGTCAGCGTAACCGCTGTTTTATCGGTTGTCAGACGGTCAGAAATATCGCTGTAAATCTGGGCGCCGGTCAATCCCAGACGCATAGACGCGTCTTTATCAATATTCAGATGAATTTCTTCATCGGCTTCTTCCTGTCCGTTTGTGATGTTTTCAAATCCCTCTACCTGTTTTAACATCTCCATCAGTTCTTCGCTGATCTCCTTTAAGGTATCCAGATCGGAACCGCCGATGTCAATCTGCAGGCCGCTTCCCAGCAGCGCGTCCATTTCGCCCATCATAGAATTGGAAACCGCGGTTTCACATTCGATTTCTTTTGTATGTTCTGTTATCAGACGACAGATCTCCTCAACCTGGCTCTTACTGCTGTAATCTTCTTTCGGCAATACAAAGAACGAAAAGTTTTTGAAATCACTCTCGGAAGCGCTGCCGGCGCCTCCCATGAGTCCTGCGGAACTGCTGCCGTCCATAGCTCCCACATATTCTATGCCTTCTATTTCTAAAATAGCCGACATGATCTCGTCTGCTTTCTCAAAAGCTGCTGCTTTATCATCTTCTTTCGGAATCGTCACGGTTACGGAAATCTGATCGCTTCCCATATCCGGGATCAATACGATGCCCATCCGTACAACGGCTGCAACGCAGAATACGAAAAGCGCCACAGAAATACCGATAGGAACCGCTTTCACCCGCAGGCAAAATTCCAGAACCACACCATAGACATTCTGTATTTTTTCAAAGATACGATGCGGCTTCGGCTCTGCTTTTTTTAGCATGACAGACCCCATCGTCGGAACGACCGAAAGCGCAACGACAAGGGACGCCGTCAGCGCAAACGTGATCGTCAATGCAAACGGAAGCATCAGATCCCGCACCATGCCCGTCGTAAATACCATCGGGAAAAATACGCAGATCGTTGTCAGCGTAGAAGCAATGATCGCACCCGCCACCTGTTTGGCGCCCTGTACTGCAGAACGCGGAGCCTGCAGGCCGCGGTAACGCAGCCGATAAATATTTTCAATGACAACGATCGAGTTGTCAACCAGCATTCCGATTGCAAGCGACAGCCCGGACAATGACATCATATTAATCGAAAGACCCGAAAAATACATAATTACGATCGCCGTCAGTACGCTGAACGGAATACTGAATGCAACCACCAGTGTCGGACGGATATCCGTCAAAAAAACAGCCAGTATAAAGATCGCAAGCAGCGCCCCGATCACCATGCTTGATACGATGCTTTGTATCAGCATACTGATATATTCCCCCTGATCGACAAGCGGTGTAATATTCAAGTCCGGATATTCCTCCAAAAGCTCTTCGATCGCAGACATACATTCGTTGGAAACATCGCTCGTTCCCGCCGTACTGCCTTTAAAAACGGAAAGGATGACGCCCGGATCGCCATTGACCCTTGCATAAGAATCTTCGGCATTGTCGATCGTTGTCAGATCCGCCACGTCGCTCAAATGAATATCCCCGATATCGTCAATCTCACAGAGAACCATGGTTTCAAGTTCTTCTGCCGAAGAATAGTTTTCACCTACTTTTAACAGCCACTGTTTCTCGTCTTTATCTTCCACATATCCGGCAGGCATGGAAAAATTCTGCGCATAGATCATGCCCGATAACGCCTCCAGCGTCAGCATCTGATCGATATTGGCATTCTTGCGCGCTTCGGCGGCAGAATCCTGATAGGTCTGATTGGCATTCTCCAGTTCTTCCTGCGCTTCGTCCATTGCCGTCTTAGCGGCTGCGATCTGCGCGCTTCCTGCGCCAAATCCCGCCGCTGCGGAAATCTTGCCCTCCTCTGCCTGTTTATAGGCATCGTCGACCGCAGACATCTGCGTCTCTACCTGTTTTAACACTTCTTCGGCAGCTATAATCTCCACTTCAAGATTGGCAAGCTCCGTCTCGATCTGGGGCAGGCGGACGTTGACAATGTCATACACTTGCTTTAAGGTCTTTTTGTTCAATTCTTTTGCCTGATTTACGATAGCAGAATCCATCTGAGACCCCGGCATGGAAGCCAGCGTATCCACTGCGTTTTTAAAATAGCTTAGCTTTTCGGGATGATCGATGGCATCCTTAATATCCGCCGGCATCTGACCCGCATCCAACGGCGAATATGCGCCAAGCTGTGCCTGCATGGCGGCTGCCGCTGATTTCAACTGCACAAACATTTCGTTTAAGCTTTTGTATGTATGTTCAATTTTATTCTTTTTATAGGCTTCCTTTTCACCTTCAAGCGCACTTTTACTCGCTTTTAAACTGGTCAGCTGCGACTCGTAGGCAGACCGGGAAGCAATGGCTTCACTCAGTTTCAGAGAAGCGTCCGCAATCTGTGACGACGTCTGTGACTGCTGATTGGAAAGCTCCTTCTCCTGCGTATTGATTTTTGACTTCGCATCCGCAAGCGAAGCTTCGGCATCGGATAACTCCGTCTTGGCTTCGGCCAGTTTATCGTTTGTCAACAGCAAAATTTTTTCGTTTATCTGATCGATTTTTTCCTGATTCAGGCGAACCTCAATCGTCTTTTCCACCATCCCTAGTTCGGATACGCTCGCTACGCCGGACTGCCGCTCAAAATAAGGAATGACAACATCTTTCGCAAAATCCGACAATTCGTAGATATCTTTTCCCTCATAGCTGACGCTTACATACATCGTCGCCATCATATCCATACTGATCTCCAGAATATTTGGTGATCCGCAGGTATCGGGAAGCGAAGACTCAAGCTGATTTGTCGCAGACGATACTTTCACCATAGCGGAATCCATACTGGTGTCTTCCGCAAATTCCAGCATAACCATACTGTAATTTTCTTCGCTTATGCTGGTAACCTCTTCCACTCCGTTGATCGTTCCCAACGCGCTTTCCATCGGCTTTGTCACGTTTTCTTCCACTTTTTCCGGGCTGGCTCCCGGATAGGTGGTAATCACCATCATATACGGCATACTCATATCCGGCAGCAGATCTGTCTTCATTCCGGAAAGAGAAACAAATCCGATCACAAGTACAATGATTACCGCTACCAGAACTGTAAATGGCTTTTTTACGCTGTATTTTATCATACCGTCCTCCGTTTCAACTTGCTGCTTCTGTCACGTTCAATTGAGGCAATCCCAAACGTAACCTATTCTATCACAATTTCTATACAACGGGAACGCGTTTTATCTTATTTTTACTTTTTTTTCAGATTTCTTCTAAATAGCGGATTTGAAAAGAAGCATCTCCGTTTTGATCCGTCTCCATAATAATATAGGAAGGTTCTTTTCCCTCCTGCCTCGGATAAGAAAGACTGCCCGGATTTACAATAATGGTCTTCTTGGTATACTTTAACAACGGACGATGCGTATGCCCGAACATCACGATCCCGCAGTCCCTGCCTTCCGCCTCTTTTTTTATATCTTCAATCCCGGCATTGACATTATAATAATGCCCGTGCGTGATCAAAATCTTATACTTCCCGACCAAAATCTCTTTTTCCGGGCACAAAGCCGAAAAAAAATCACTGTTTCCCGATACGATTTCCAGCGGACAGTCCGCCATCTGCGCAATATATTCTTCTGTGCCTTCGGCATCCCCCAAATGAATCACAAGGTCAAACGGCGGTTCTGTCTTTAGTACCTTTTTCAGATTGCCGTGTCTGCCATGCGTATCACTGATCACTAAAACTCTCATCCTAAACTCCCTGAATCCTCTTCTCCAGTTCCTCCCTGACTGCCCGAAGCGCCCTTCCCCGATGGCTCAGCGCATTTTTTTTCTCCCGGGAAAGTTCCGCTGTCGAACACCGGTATTCCTCCAGGTAAAATATCGGATCGTATCCAAATCCGTTCTCTCCCGCCGGTTTTTCTCCGATGTATCCCTCGATCACCCCACGCCTGACAAGTGTCTCCCCATCCGGAAAAACAGCGGCAACCGCACAGACAAACCGGGCGGTCCGCTTCTCTTTGGGCACTCCTTCCAGTCTTCTCAACAGCTCTTTATTCTTCACTTCGTAAGAAGTATCTTCTCCCATATAACGTGCAGAATAAATGCCCGGCTCCCGGTTCAGATAGTCGATTTCCAGTCCCGAATCATCCGCCAGCACAATCGCATCCGTCTGTTCTGCGGCAGCTTTTGCTTTAATCACGGCATTCTCTTCAAATGTGGTTCCGTTTTCGTTTACATCCGCCGAAATTTCGGCTTCTTTTAACGATAGCACCTCTACGGGCAGACCTGCTAAAATTTCCCGGATTTCCTGCATCTTATGTTCATTTCCCGTTGCAAAGACAATATTCGTTTTCATAAAACTTCTCCTTTTCGTTCTGTCAATATCCTTCCGCAAACGCCCGCAAAACGGCCTGATAGATTCCTCTGGCAACTTTGCTCTGGTATTCTTTACTACAGAGCTTCTCAAGCTCTGCCTGATTCGTCATAAAGCCGACCTCGATCAGCGCTGCCGGCGCTTTACAATTTCCGATTACATGGATTTCGTTTCCGTCTACCAGTCCCTTGTTGGAGCTTCCGGCAGCCGCCGTAACTTCCTCCAGGCAAATCTGCGCAAACCTCTTGGAACTATATTCCGTCTCATCTTCCTTCTCGTCATACATCACCTGCGTCCCGTGAATGCTCGACATGCGGCCGCTTTTCGTTGAATTGTTGTGGATACTGATAAACAAATCCGCACCCGATTTATTTGCAAGCCCCACCCGGTTCTCAAAACCGGGATTCACGTCTTCTGTCCTGGTATAATAGACGCCGATCGACGGATCTTTTGCAGCGTCAAACAATTCCTTGATCTTTAATACAATATCCAGATCGATATCTTTTTCGCAGATCCCCTGTTTCGTTGCTCCCGGCGCATTTCCGCCGTGCCCCGCATCGATCACCACTACTTTATCATAGAGTTCCTGCGGTGTCAAAAAGTCGATATACACATAATCTTCATCGTATTCGCTTTTCAGTTCACATACCTGGTCGGTAATAAATTCGACGATCCCATAGCTCTTTTTATTCTCATACGTCAGGCTGTCAATATGATCGCTTCTGCCCAAAACAGGATATTCATAAAAGTAATCTTCCCCCGCAAACGGAATTTGGATCGTGATGGTCTGCGTCACAACGTCTTCCGTAATTTTCAGATCGTTCCCCGACACGCCAAGCGGCAGTTCCAGACGGATCTGGCTGGAAAAAGACAACTCGTTCTCTCCCGCCTCTTTCGCCTGCGCATTATTGTATTCCATGAGTTCGATGCCGTTCATGCCAAGACGTTCCGATTCCGTCTTTGTCCTGTATTCCCGGTAAGCTGCCAGCAGCTCCTCCGAAAGGATTCCCAGACGGGGAAAATAAGGCATGGACAGGCAGATGACTGCCAGAACGACGACAAAAAACACTGCCGTCTTCTTTAAAATTTTCTCTTCCAAATCCTCATTCCTCCAAATTACCGGTCTTTTGTATATGCCTTGATGCAAAGGTTGCAGGAATATTTTTCT
>BLMD01000222.1 GCA_011959925.1 Lachnospiraceae bacterium | reverse complement strand
ATCTTGTAGATGTAGACAGGCAGGCACAGGAACGCTTTGAAAGGCTCATAGAGGGCATGAAACAGGCACAGGGTATAACAGAACATCTAAAGGAAGAAAACGCCTTAGAATGGACAGGACGGCTAGGTAACATAAGGGCGTGTGCAAGGGAGATTGTAGAGAAAGAAATTATATTTGTATAGACAGCGATGGCGGCGGGGGAATCTCTGCCGTTTTCTTTTTCGGACAGTATAAAACATATATCTGTTTGGTTGATACGGTTGATTAAGCCAAGTATAATAAATATAAAATCTACACTTTAATCACACAATACTATGATATGCTTATCGTGGAGGTGGCATTATGCAAAAAATATTAGTTGTTGAAGATGATTTTGATATCCAAGAACTTCTGCACAGTTTCTTACAAGAGGCTGGTTACGAAGTAGACGTTGCAAATGACGGTGTGGAAGCGATTGACATTTTTTCAAACAGTCAATTTGATTTGATACTATTGGATATTATGCTTCCTAAAATTGACGGTTTCACGCTTTGCGAATTGATACGCAAACAGTCACAAGTTCCCATTATCATGCTGACCGCATTAAATGGTGAGGAAGAACAGATAAAGGGATTGGACTTGCAGGTTGATGATTATATCACAAAACCTTTCTCTATGCCCGTCCTAATACGAAAAATTGCTGCAGTTCTAAGGCGGAGCAATCAAGGAAAAGATGAAGAAAACCAGACTATCAATTACCGTAACCTTATTCTTGATTTAGACAGTTATATTGCGACCGTAGACGGAAACAGCTATGAATTAACACAGCGTGAATTTGAGGTGTTGCGTGAGTTGCTGACACATCAAGGACGGGTGATGACAAGACAAAATTTATTGGACAGTGTATGGAAGTATGATTTTTTTGGTGATGAACGTGTAGTTGACACGCATATTAAAAACCTACGCAAAAAATTAGGAATTGATTTTATTCAGACGATTAGAGGGGTGGGATATAAAATTGATAAAGAAATTTAATGACAGCCTGTTTATAAAGATTTTTATGATTACGGTCATACTATTGCTATGCGTTAGTCTATCCGTATTTGGGTTGGTAGCGGTTTTAATGCCCCAGACATATTCCAATGAGCTAAACAGTGTGTTATCACGTCAGACATTAAATTTTATTGATGAATTAGAGATGACTGCCTTAGAGGATTCTGGAGGGCTGTTCGACCAGTTTTTAGAAAATATAAATATTTTTAGCGTGGAGCTATATGATGATAATGGACAGGGGATAACAATACCAACAATGCGGGGGAATGAAGCAAGCGCATCAGAAATGGCATCTTCCTCAGATGCCCCTATTTTGTCAAACAGTTTTTACTTTTCCTTTTTCGGCTCTGGAACAAAGTATATGCTTGTTGTTTATGGCGAGGCAACACAAGTGGAAGAGCTTAGGCAAGTATTCTTAAAAATTTCCCCTATTGTATTTATCGCTGCCTTTATCCTTGCGCTATTGGCTTCCACACTGTTTTCAAGGATAATCACATCACCAGTGTTGAGGATTAGCGGTATAGCCACAAAAATGTCGGAAATGCAGTTAGACTGGAAATTAGATGCAAAACGGACAGATGAATTAGGGATATTGGAAAAAAGTCTAAATATCATGTCCCAAAACTTACAGACTGCACTTTCCGATTTGAAAAATGCCAATGCGAAGTTGGAAGAAGATATTGAGCATGAAAAAGAACTGGAACAGGCGCAGATGGATTTTTTCTCTGCCGCTTCACATGAATTAAAAACGCCTATAACGATTATCAAAGGGCAGCTAGAAGGTATGCTGCTTGGAATAGGAATATATAAAGACAGAGAAAAATATCTTTCCCGTTCCTTAGAAGTTGCAAATACACTTGAAGTCATGGTGCAGGAGTTATTAACAATTTCAAGACTGCAAACATCTGGTGCAGATTTAAAAAAAGAGCCATTTGACTGTATGCAGGTCATACAGAGGTATTTAAGAGAAACAGAAGATTTAATTATAAACAAGGATTTGCAAGTGTCCTTAAATGCCCCTCAATCAGTAACGGTAAATGGAAATAGACTTCTGTTGGGGAAAGTATTCTCCAACGTAATAGGGAATGCCATTAAATATTCCCCACAAGAAGCAGTGATTAATATTACAGTCAATTATACGCAAAGCCATTATTTGTTCCAAATAGAAAATAGCGGTACACATATAGCAAAAGAAAACATAGACAAAATATTTGAACCCTTTTACCGTATAGAGCAGTCACGCAGCCGAAAAACAGGAGGAAGCGGGTTAGGGCTTTATATTGTACAGAAAATATTACAGTACCATAATAGTGTTTGTGATGTTTGTAATACGGAAAAGGGCGTTTGTTTTTCCTTTGAGCTTTTATAAAATATAATATTATACTGGATGCGGCGGGATAATTTTATCCTGCCGTATTTGCTATCTACACACAAATCACAAATAAATCCCAAATCTATCACAAAGTCCTCTGCTATACTTCGGATATATTCAAAGAAAGGATGGTATAAAGAAATGAAAAAAAGAATAACAAATGTACTTCCCACATTATTTGCGGTTTGCTGCCTTGCTGGATGCGGCACGGTTATGGCAGAAGTACCGAAAACTTCTGTACCAAATGAAGCGGCTTATGAAAGCTCAGCCCAAGCCGTGGAAACAAATCAGGAGCTTTCAGATGAAGAACGGGCACAGGAAGAAAAGGTTCGGCGTGAGGAAATTGCAGAGCAGTATTCCATTTATAACGAGTTTGGGTTGAGTTACGACAAGGATAAAGACCGATTTCTCTATGATGGAAATATCGTCCGTTATTTTAACGACACTATCAGTGAAGACAGTACAAACGCCTTTTTCTATGAGGATGGCACGGTTGACTTGAAACCTATCCGCAATTCTTCGGGCAAATTAACAGGATTGGAAATTGCTTCTGATAAAGAGTTTGCCGAACGTACAAAGAAAAATGATGAGTTAAAAAGCCAGATACAGGATTCTGGAATCGGCGAAGCAGGAAGTTTTGAACTTGGTGAACCCGATACATCAGACGACTCCCTTGCAGGATATTCTGAATATGGAGTTTCTTATAATGCAGAAACAAAAAGGTTCATGTTTGACGGCAAAGACATTTATTTTTTCTATGATTCTGACGGTGCGACTTATGTTAATTACGACGTGAAAAATGGTGTAAGTGTAAAGGTTGTTCGCGACAAGACCAAGAAAATCGAGAAGATAGATGTAATGACTGATGATGAAGTAAAAGAATTACTAAATTAAATGGATTAAAGCTTTTGGGAATAGATTGTATGAAAACCCACTGAATAAAAAAAACGATGTTTCAGCGGGTTGCACAATCATGTTTTGAATCCCTTCTCTAACTTCGTTTTGAGTTTTTGGAGGGATTTTTTTATGTTCTTTTTTCGGGCAGTAATCTATCTGCTCAAGCAACGCAGATTTGACTTATACATAGCATATCGGGGAATGGCAGGAAGCCAGTTAAAAAAATCCCTGTCCATGCAACGCTACTTCTCACCATGAAACCAGAAGTAGAATCTCCACTTAACAGAATATGTATCTCCTATAACCGTAGAGGCCGCAGAGCCTTTGCGGTTTTTCTTTTGTCGTTTTTTATCAAAATGTGCCGCCGCAGTGCTGTATGTGGTATTCGTTGCCGCTCCCCGCCCTCTCCATCTGGATTTTAACATTTCAAAAATTCAGATGGGAGGTATTAGCGGTGAAATATGCACCAAGAAAAGTATATATCAAAGAAAACAATGTCTATGTGGAATTATCCTATACGGACTTCTGCCGCCGCAGGCAAGCCGACCAGAGTTACATGGACAAGCTGTTTATCCCCGTGCAGGGCTGTCTGCTTGAAGTAGTGCGGGAACAGTACGCAGATTTTTACAAAGATAAAGAACGGTGGCGTTATCTGCAAAAACTGGACACGAACCACAAGCTGCTGTCGTTGGAGGGATTTACAGACAGCGAGGGAAATGTGCTTGACTTCGTTATTGATGAAACGGTGGACGTTGCGGAAACCGTTGTCCGTGCGGTGATGGTGGACAGGCTGAAAGCCGCCCTGCCCTTATTGTCGGATGGGGAGCAGGCATTGATACAAGCAATCTTCTTTGAAGAACTTTCCGAGCGGGAAGTCGGATTGCGGTTAGGTGTGACACAGAGCGTTGTCAACAAGCGCAAAACCAAAATCCTTGCGAAGCTAAGAAAGATAATCGAAAACAAAATTTAAGGCGTTCAGTCCCCTTGTTTTTTCCTTTGGGAAAATGAGGGGGCTTTTTCCTGCCCTCTCAATCAATTCGATTGGAGGAAATAAGGATGGCATACAACCACGGACGGGAGGACAGGAAATGGCGTATCTGGAAAGAAGCCGAGGAAAAGGTTCTGCGTGAGTGCGGCGTTGATGAAGCAACCATTGAGCAAATCCGCACAGACGACAGGGCAGATTTTAATTCCAACAGGCGGTTTTACCGATGGGCGAGCGACTTCGGCGAATACCTTGAGGGCATGGCGGACAGGGAGAAGCAGACGGAGGTAAAGTCTGTTGATGATTTACTGGACGAGATTGAGAGCGAAACTCTGTACTTTGCTTTAATCACGGTAGATAAACGCACGTTACAAATCATCCTGCTGAAAATGCAGGGATATTCCACAAAGGAGATTGCCCCACTTGTGCATTTAACGGCAGGGGCTGTCTATGCGAGGTTAAACCATCTGCGGAAGAAGCTGCGGAAAATTTTATGAGCGTCTCATATATCCTGCTTTTCTATGGGCTATTAGGTACGGGGGAATCTCCCGCTTCTTTTTGGCGGGAGGAAAGCGGGGGGCGGCATTACATACTCCCACTTTTTTCGTGGGGGTAAATCTATTTAAGGAGGTCAACGCCTATGCACATTAAAAACAAAACCACTGCCCGAAAGGAGGAAAGCCATGCAGAAGTTACAGACAGTCAATGCAGACACGCTCCTTTATGAGCCGCTTGAAACGCCGTCCTTTGTGGTGGACGGTCTGATACCCACGGGCTTAACCCTGTTCTGCGGCTCACAGAAAATCGGTAAGAGCTGGCTTATGTTAAAGCTCTGTCTTTGCGTGTCACAGGGAATCCCCTTATGGGATATGCCCACGCTGGAGGGCGATGTGCTGTATCTCTGTCTGGAGGACACGTTCTGCCGCATACAAGGCAGGCTGTTCCGTTTGACGGATGAAGCGAGCGGGCGGCTCCATTTTGCCGTGGCGAGCAGCAAGCTGTCAGACAGCCTTATCATCCAGCTTGAAGAATATCTGAAAGAATGCCCCGACAGCAGGCTCATTGTCATTGACACTTTGCAGAAAGTCCGCACGGCATCCAAAGACAACACCTACGCCAGCGATTACGAGGACATTTCCCTCATCAAGGACTTTGCAGACAGGCATTCATTGGCGGTCATTGTCGTCCACCACATCCGAAAGCAAAACGACAGCGACGTATTCAATAAGGTGTCTGGCACGACAGGGCTGACAGGGAGTGCGGACGCAACCTTTGTTCTGGAAAAGGAGAAACGCGCGTCCAGTGCCGCCAAGCTGTATGTGACGGGCAGGGACACGCCGTATCAGGAGTTCACGCTCCGTTTCCGTGATTGCAGTTGGGAACTGGTGGAACGTAAGGAGCAGGAACAGCTTGCAAAAGAAGCAATACCAGACGTCCTTTTTCGGTTAGTGGATTTTATGCGGGGCAGGGAGGAATGGACTGGCATAGCCACGGAGCTGTTAGCCGCTATGGGGGAAACGGAAACCGCCCCGAACGTCTTAACAAAATGGATGAATGAATACCGTCTGGACTTCCTGCATGAAAACCATATCCGTTATGAGTTCCACCGTAAAAACAGCGGCAGGATGATTTCGCTTGTGAGGGAGACGGATGAAGACAATGCCGATTGTGACGGTGATGGCAGTTAATATTGCATGTACCGCTGCCCCCATCATGTAGCGGGAAGCGGCAGTTTTCCCAGTGGGTGACAGTCATGACGGTGGTGACGGCGTTTATGGGATACCCCCGCCGCTGTCACCCCTACGGGAGAACACCCCGTAAACGCAAAATGCAGGCGTGGGCATTACGCGCCCTCTTTGGCTCGTAAAGCCACCCCTGCGGTCAGAAAAATCCCCCGATTTTTCCGACTGCGTTTACAGGGTGTAACACACTACACTTTGCCCTGCAAAGAGCCGTGTGCCAGACGTTCCCTCTGGACTCCCTTAAAGCAGGGCATACGCCCTGCCCCATCCTGCGCCTTGCAGCTTCGGATGGAAGAATGTCGGCGTAGCAGTGACAGCTATGCAGACGGCAGGGGGTATCCCATAAACGCCGTCACCACCGTCACAGCCGTCACGCAGCTAAGAGTTTACCCGCCGAAGAAAGGAAGATGATGAACTATGCCCTATGCAATCCTGCGTTTCCAGAAACGCAAAGCAGGCGGCGTTGCGGCTTGTGAACGCCACAACGAGAGGAAGAAAGAAGCCTATAAAAGCAACCCAGACATTGACGTGGGACGCTCCAAAGA
>BLMD01000221.1 GCA_011959925.1 Lachnospiraceae bacterium | reverse complement strand
AAAGTGAAACTGTCGCTTCACGATTTTTCAATCGTTAGTGCGACAGCCTCTTTTTTGTTGTTTGAAGTGTTAATTACTATATATCGCAGCTATATCGTATATTTTTTGCTTCATCTTTGCGCGGATATGTAGAGGCTCAAGACACTCGCACTTATCTCCAAAACTAAGGAGAATATCATAGTAATATTCGTTTTCAATGAACGGAAAATTTACAATGTAATGCTCGTCACCATCCGGCAAAAAGTGGTCATAGGTACAAAATTCAAGGACCCTATCCAGCACAGATTTGTGGATGCGTATTTTAATTTCTGTTTGCATCGTTTCTATAATTTCCTCAATATCTAAAATCGGTTTTTGATAATCCCGTACGGCAAAGGTTTCCTGCTTTATCTTCAAGTCTGACATACGGGATAGTCTGAACAGGCGGTAGTCGCTCCTATTATAACAATACCCATAAAAATACCAGTGGCCGCTTTTTAATACAAGCTGGTATGGATCAACTGTTCTCACAGTTTTATTTCCATGGTGAGCTATGTACTCAAAGGAAAGCAGTTTGTGATATTCTAAAGCTGCTTTAATCATTTGCAAGTATGGTTGTATATTTTTGCTACCTGACCATGGGCTTAAATCTACACAGATTTGATTTATCTTTATTTCAATGTCATTCGCTTTATCGGCAGGGATGAAACTCTTAACTTTTGCAAGCGCGTTTACAAGTTCATCACCTCGTACCATATTGGAAAGATTGGAAAGTCCCATCAAGATTACGGAAAGATCGGCAGTCGAAAAAACATTTTTATCAATCTTGTACTCTGGCATAATTTCAAAGCCGCCACCAACTCCCGAAGTTGAGCGAATGGGAATACCCGCCATATTGATTGCATCTATGTCACGATAGATTGTACGGGGCGAAACTTCAAACATATCTGCCAACTCCTGTGCGCCTATACGCTTTTTATCGAGGAGCGTCATAATAATGCTAACAAGCCTGTCAACTTTCATTTCATAGCCGCCTTTCCAAAATTCTCTTTCATTATAGATTGTTGCCATACTGATGTCAACGATTGATTGGCTTGAGTTTCCGCAGATTTATCCACAGAACCCTAATACCTTCAGCTTT
>BLMD01000220.1 GCA_011959925.1 Lachnospiraceae bacterium | reverse complement strand
TCCATTCCCTGTTTTTCTTTGCCCTGTCTACTGCGTCTTTAAGCTTCTTTACATAAGTGTCTTCTGTTTCCCTTCCCGCCACATAATCCAGAAAAGCCGCCAGCTCCCTGCTCACGTCGTCCAGCTGGCTGTCCGCGTTCAGGAAAATCTTCACCGCTCCATCTCCCAGAAAGATTTCCTTATCCTCCTTACAGACGTTCTCAAACGTATAGATGTGCCTTCCCCGGCCAAATACATCAAACGGACATATAAAAATAATGTAGCTCGGCTTCAGCAGCTTGTAATGCTGCCCCTTGTCAATCAACTGCAAGTCTATCATACTCTGGTAGTACCGGGTTCTTTTCGGAAGCTCCTTCGTGTCTACAACCTGCATCTCAATATCGTAAATTGTGCCCCTGCCGTCCCGGACATATACGTCCAGCCGGATGCTTTTCGCATCTGCGTCGGGCTTGATCTCCTTTTGCAGTTGGGGATACTCTATGCGGTCAATCTCCAAATCCGGGAGTATTCTTTGAAGCAGTTCCTTGCAAAGCCCCGCATCCTGCATGATCTTCCCAAATAAAAAGTCATTCGCTATGCCCAGCTCCTCCCAGGCCGCATTCTTTCCCATGCTTTCAAGTTCCATGTTTCCCATCTCTTATACCTCCAAAACTCTCTGCCTTATTCATATTTTACTGCTTTTTTACCAGAACCGCAAGACAGCGGACACGGAAATCAATTTTCAAAAAGCTATCAAAAAGATATAATGATGGCATGGATAGAAAAACATTAACCGACTTCTTTGAAGAGGTAGAAACAACAGAAGAATACAATGGATACTTTTGCAGTATTGCAGAAGCGATTAGCATCGTGGTACTTGGAATCCTATGCGGTTTGAAAAATGTCAGCCAGATTCATCAGTGGGCGGAAAGTGAACGTGTAAGCGGATTTTTAAAGGAGAAATTCGGAATCAGCCACATTCCATGCTACTATTGGCTTTTAGTGCTGCTGAAAATGGTGAAAACGGACACACTGAATCAATGTCTGATGAGATGGGCTGCCCAATTTTTACCCGAAGACCGCAGTCAGACAACCATTTCCCTGGATGGAAAAACAATCCGTTCCACAACAGGGATGAAGCATATTGGAAGCCCCCTGCATATTATCAGTGCCCAGATTTGCGAACTTGGGATTACCCTGGCATCAGAAACGGTTTCAACCAAAAGCAACGAGATTCCTGCAGTACAGGAGCTGCTGAAAAAAATGGATGTTGAAGGATGCCTGGTTGTTGCGGATGTGCTAAACTGCCAGCAAAAAACTGCAGGGATAATTGTCAAAGGGAAGGGCGATTACTTATTGGACGCAAAAGGCAACCAGCCGAATCTTGAGAGAGAAATCTCTGAATATGTCCAGGGTGATACGCTTAGGAAGGGCATGGACTGTGAAAGAAGGACAGAGAAAAACCGTGACCGGGTCGAAACCAGGACTGCTTATTCCACAGGTGATACTGCGTGGCTGTATGGGAAAGAAAAGTGGGAAAACCTGAATTGTATCGGTGCAATTAAGACGGAATTTGAAAAAGATGGAAGAAAAACAGAAGAATGGCACTATTATATCTCCAGCCGAAAACTGTCAGCGGCGGAGCTGCTTCAACATGCCCGAATGGAATGGGCAGTCGAAACGATGCATTGGTTATTAGATGTCCATTACGGAGAAGATTATTGCCGCATTGAGAACAGAACAATCCAGCAGAATTTAAACCTGCTCCGTAAATTCTCCATAAGCCTGCTGAAGCAGTACAAGGTAAGAATTTCATCAAAAAGAGCGATATCTAAAATAATGCTGGATTGCTTGCTTGAGTCTTCTAAGATTTGTGAGGTTTTGGAAAATTGATTTCCGTGGTGAAAAAGAAATGTATCTTGCAATTAAAATCTGCATATGCTATAATGCCGTTAGGCAAAGAAATGTGGAGAAATCCATGTAGGCAAAGAACGAATCCCCCGACCGTAATGGCGTACAGTCGAGGGATTCTTCTTTTCTTTTTACAGTGGCAAAGCACCCACTAGACTATTTGTTGCCTTTGTCGTGCCTGTCTAGCCATTTGCTGATGAGGTGGCAAACCACACCTGCTGCGACAGTCACAAGAAATGTGAAGAATAACTCCATGTAAACACCTCCTCCCGTTGCCGGGTGTAGGTTAGACAACACAAGCATTATAACATATCAAGGAGCATCCTTTTATCTCTTTCTTATAAGACTTTACAATTCGGATTGCGGCTGATACAATCCCATGCTCGTTATCCCTGTGGACATCCCGAAAAAGCCATTTTGGTAAAGATGTCTTCTTTCCGCAAGTAAAGTTGAATAATCCATTTTACTGCCATTTTCCCTTTCCTTCTTTCAAAATCAAACTTTGTTTTTATATGTTCAAAAATCTGTGTGCTTTTCTATTATAACGCAGAAATAATCCCTTGAAAACCTTATGTTTTCAAGGGATTATACAGCGTGCGTGAGAGGATTCGAACCCCCGACACCTTGGTCCGTAGCCAAGTGCTCTATCCAGCTGAGCTACACACACATATTTTTTTGTTGCGCTTCCTGCGCAATGCCGGCGACCGGAATCGAACCGGTACGATGTTGCCACCACAGGATTTTAAGTCCTGCGCGTCTGCCAGTTCCGCCACGCCGGCATATGGGACCTATAGGGCTCGAACCTATGACCCTCTGCTTGTAAGGCAGATGCTC
>BLMD01000219.1 GCA_011959925.1 Lachnospiraceae bacterium | reverse complement strand
AGTTTGTGGAGAAAATCGTAATCCACGAATCGGAAGCCCTTGACGGGAAACGCCGAAGGAAGCTCCCTCCGATACCTGTAGCCCCCTCCTTCACAGAAGGAGAAAAACTCATTCTCCGGCTCCGGTTCCCTGTCACGGAACGCATGTTTCGGGCGGGAGGGGGAAAATATCCTGTATCATTGCCCCATCCCTCCTACAAATGCCGCAGGTTCTCACGGTATCTCCTGAGTTCCGTTTCGTCCACGGAGCCGATGACCTCATCCAGCCACTTAATCATCCTGTTCCTGTCCTTCGGCAGATGCCCTTCCACGTTGACGCAGTTGGATGCGCCCATGGTGGCAAAATATGTATCAATGGTAAGTCCTTCTATCAGCATCCGCAGCTCATACAGCTTCTCGATCTCCGTTTCCTCCACCCAGTTCCCGGCCTGGATCTCCTGGTACAGCTCCGAGGAAGGGTAGATGGTCAGCATCGAGGAAACAATGATCTTCGGGTGGAGCTGGTTGAACACCTCCGCCGTATTCTTCACCCCTTCCTCCATGTGCCCGGAGCCGTAGATGCCGGAAAGGTAGAAGAAATTGTAGTCCATGCCCACTTCGTCCAGGCGCTGGCACTCCGTAAGGATCTCCTTTACCCCGAATCCCTTGTGCATGAAGGACAGGGATTCCTCGTCCCCTGCCTCCACGCCGATGGTGAGGCTGTTATACCCCATCTCCCGCAGTTCCCTCAACTGCTCCGTGGTCTTCGGTGTGATGTCCGTGATGCGGGCAAAACAGCCGATGGACTGTACCTTGGGGTAGTATTTCTTTACCAGTCCTGCCAGCGTTTTCAGTTTATCGAAACTCAATACAAAAGGATTGGCCCCGGTGAAGAACACCCTTTTTGCGTTCCGGTAATAGCAGCTTATTTCCTTCAGGTCCGCCTCCACCTCTGACAGGGGGGACATCCTGAACTTGAACGGCACGTCCTCATAGAGCGTGCAGAATTTACATTTGTGGTGGGTACAGCCTGCCGTCACCTGGATCAGCGCGCTGCATGCCTCATAAGGTGGTCTCCATATCGTTCCTGTGTAATGCATAAGTCATCTCTCCTTCCGTTACGGATTCCAAAGTAAATAGTTTTCTCATGTGTGGGTCCTTGTCGTATGATCCGGGCCGGGACCAGCCATGCCGTCCGCCCTTATGCGGACGGACAGGGTGTTCTGTGAGAACAGGCGCCCGCTTTCATACAGCCGGTATTCCAGCCGTGCCTCCAGACCGCTTCCGTCTGCCTCCATAGTGCAGTTCTCTGTCTCTGCCAGGAAACTGATCTCCCCAAAGGGCGTCCGATAAAGGACCTTTGTCCTCTCCCCCATATGAACCGGAAACTGCCGGATACGGCACCGCTTCTGTCAAGCCTTATCTCCGCTTGTGACAGGAACAGTCCGTGGCATTCCCATGTTCATCCAGCTCTCGGTAACTGACCCGATATCCCTGCCCTGGGCGAGCAGGTACCAGTCGTCTTGGCAGGACCACTTCCGGCCCGCCCCGGCATCTAGGATACCTGGGACGGAAACCTGAATGACTTTTCTCATCCCTTTCGCCTCCGTTCAAGCACAGTCTAAGATGAAAAAAAGGATTCCACAAGTACTGTCTTTTTATTGACCTGGACGTATTTTTGACACCTGGTATCTTTTGAAAAACCGGTATCTAAAAATATACTATCTTGTTAACAGGCGCAAAATACGGTATAATTTTCCCATGTAAAGGAGGTCTTTTCTATGGCTGACAACAAATTTTCCCGCAGCCAGAGCCTGATGGCAAGCTGCGTCCCGATGACCACCCTGCAGTCCATCCTCGGAGGGAAATGGAAGATACTCATTGTGTGGTACATCGCTGTATATAAGGTCCAGAGGTTCGGGGAGCTGCAAAGGAGGATCGGTGATGAGATCACAAAGTCAACGCTGACAAAGCAGCTCCGGGAACTGGAAAACGATGGCTGGATCAACCGCCAGATTTACCAGGAGATACCGCCCAAGGTGGAATATACCCTTACGGAACTGGCCAAGAGCTTTGTCCCCATCCTGGAACAGATGAAGAAATGGAGCGAGGTACACCTGTGCCGTCCCAGGCTTGTGCCGGAGGAAGAAAAGTAGGGTATCCATGTGTACTGCATAAAAATCTGCATAAGGAAAAAGACGGCTTCACTTGCTCTGTCAGCCGTCTTTCCTCATTGGTATACAATAAGGGAACCAGCCTACTCCTACCGGTTCCCATTTATCCTTTGTGCTTTGTTGGTAATCCTCTTATTGCATAAAGCGATAGCCATTCCTATTGCCATTCATACTGTAATGGTTCAATTGCTCCGTATCTGTGTCAAGCAGTCTTGCACTATTGAACTTGCTAAGCCATGTCTGGTAGTTCTTCCTATCCATTCTAAAGCATTTTCTTCCACCCTGTGCTTGTTTCATGCCCTCTATGAGCCTTTCAAATCGTTCCTGTGCCTGTCTGTCAATGTCGACAAGGTATGTATTCAGTCTCCCGCTTGTAAAAAGATTGGTGTATGTAACCCTGCGGTACTGCTTCAAATGCTCCAAATGCTGTTGCCCCATGTGCCTATCGGCTGTTCTTCTTCGGCGGATCAGTCAAGCACAGGATGAAATAATCACCTTGCCGCTCAGTTCCTCAAAAATCGTCTTTGCCATTGTCTGTTCCATCCACATTCTTTTTTATTTTGAATGTCCGCAAAATCCGTCCTACATCATAGTATCATCACGTAAAGCCTCCGCCAGGCTGACTTTTAGTATCTTTTTCCCTCCGAGGTAATATGCCAATGCTACAAATGCAAAGACGGCTGAAACAAACGCCAGAATCGGCGCTATCGGAGCCACTTTAATAAATTCCATAGGATCTAAGCAGCTTGCCCTTATCATGAATGCCACAGCCACTATTGTCAGTGCCGATGTGACAAGCAACGGACGTCCGGCAATCATCAAAGCCTCTATGAAGAACATCTTCCGTATCCCTTCTGGTGTAAGCCCAACAGACATATACCGGGCAAATTCCCGTTTCCTTTGACGCAGGAAACCAAGGGTATGAGAAAACACATGGGCAATCCCAATTATTGCAAGCAGGACGCAAAACGAACCTAATATCAGTTCATACCCCTCTATCATTTTATTGTTGTCTTCTCTTTCCTGAATACGATTCTCACACTCTATTTCATATTCCGATCCGATTATCTGCGTTATTTCATTTTCCAGCGCATTCAATATATCCACTTCCGTCCTGTCATTTGCCAACACCCGGACATAAGTATCCTGCTCCGCCCCGCCTATCTGCCCTCCGATTTCTTTCCACAAGGACAAAGGCATAAATTGTACCAGAGGGCAGTCGGATTTCCCGTATTCTTCCCGCAGGAGCGGATATTCCTTTGTACAGGCCAGTACCGGAATCTTTACCATGTTTTCATCTCCTTTTTCAGCAGCGTTATTCAAAGCAACTGCTTCCATATTTTCTTTTACATAAGGAATGTATTCCGGATAACGAAAATTACTGTTAACGCTGTCCCATAACCGATTTAAGACGATTGTCCCATCCATCCGGGAAGCTATTCCTATCTGTCCGCAGAATTCACCAAAACTCTCATCATCTAATATAAAGATGGGAGCCTTTATCTGAAATAAGCCCTTACCATAAAATGTTGCATCTCCCAAAAACACTTCCAAACCACCCAATGCCAGCAGTTCCTTACTTTGTGCATCCTGCGGCAAAATACATACTGCCTCTGCCTTTTGGTAAACAACACTGCTGTCCACTTTTGGCATTCCCTGAAGTTCATTTATCAGCCCAAAATCCTCTATATGGGTATCCTTCACAGTTGCCATGACATCCCATGCATCCTGATATTTTTCAAAATAGGTATGGTTTGTGCTGATACCGGAAAGTGTCCAAAAGCACTGCATTATCATAAAACCCAGAAAGGCGAGCATTAATGACAAAGATGTGGTACGCAGAGCCTTTTTCTGAGCCTTTAATGCATTTCCGGCCATTTCCCCCTCTATTCCGAACAGCGCAGACAAAACGGGAGAATGCGTTTTCTTTTTTAGCTGCAATTCATCCGTTCCGCGGATTGATTCAAGCGGAGTCAGTCTGCTCAGTTTTCTCGCCGGAAGCCATGCAGAAACAAGCACTGTAAGAATGGATAAAAAAAGGACAAGGATCAGAATAACAGGATGGCAGCTAAAGGATGCCTGCCTTCCTCCCGCAAAATTCGCCGCGAAAGCGTTCATTCCCCAAACCGTGCCAAAGCTGAAAATAATTCCTAACAAGATCCCTGCCATAATCGGTACAATAGACAGAAAGAGCGCCTCCTGTACCAGACATGTCCGGATCTGCCCCGGCGTAGCCCCGATGCTTGAAAAAATCCCAAACTGATGAACCCTGCTGTTCATAGATGCAGCAAATGAATTATGGATTACCAGTATCAAAGAAAAACACACAATCATCACTATCGCCAGATACGCCGGCATCAGGAGTCTCGGCATATTATCACCCGGAATACGGACAAAATACAAGGATAAAAGCTGATAATTATAATTAGCCGCATCTTCTGCCAGTCCAAGAATATTTACGAGGGCGGACATATCCTGATAGACTGTCCTTTTGTTATAAAAATACACATCTACCACAGTTCCCTGTTCCCCGGACAGTTCCTCATTGACTACCGCCTTTTCTACATTGGCAAAATTATTGATAGCTGCCAGTTCGTCTCCGCTGATTTCCCCGGTAATACGGCCATGCCAACTGCCATCCTCCAATTTTGTCCCTTCAATGTTGTCCAGCCAGAAATTATAAAACAGACAACAGAGAAAAGAGAGAAACAAAGCGGCAATGAAAGATGCTGCTATAATCGATATACCGGATGCCCGGTTATTTTTTATATAATCAATTGAATAATTTTTCCACATACTGCCAATCGTTGTCATGTTTTTATGACAACTGTTTACCTCCCTTCTTCTCATCGCTGATAATCTGCCCATCTTCTATGGTTACAATGCGGTCTGCCTCCAGCGCAATCTTTTCGTCATGAGTGATCAGCAAAATGGTCTGCTTCAGATTACGGTTCGATAATTTCAGCATATCAATGATCTCTCTTGAATTTTTCTGATCTAGATTTCCGGTGGGTTCATCAGCCAGGAGAAGAGCTGGACGGTATATCAAAGACCGGGCAATCGCAGCCCGCTGCTGCTGGCCTCCTGATAACTGGTTGGGGAGCGATTCCAGTTTATCAGCGATGCCCAAAGAGCTGACTACCTGTTCAAAATATTTCTGGTTCGGTTTTTTCTTATCCAATAACAGTGGCATAAGGATATTTTTCCGAATAGTAAGTGTCGGTATCAGATTATAAAACTGATAAACCAGTCCTACCCTCCTACGCCTGAAAATAGCTGCCCCGGTTTGATTCAGAGTAGAAATATCGGTTCCTTCAATGATGACCTTTCCCTCAGTAGGCTTATCCACAGAACCAAGGATGTGCAACAATGTGGATTTTCCAGATCCTGAAGCCCCTACGATTGCCACAAACTCCCCTTTTTCCACTGACAGATCTACTTTTTGCAGAGCCGCAACCCTGTTGTTTCCAGTGCCGTATACCTTTTTAATCCCTTCGCATTTTAAAATCTCCATGCCTTCATTTCCTCCTGTCATGAATTGTACATAACTTATAATTTTATTATAGCAAAGTTAAGTGACAACTCAGTGACTGTAAAAACGGATTTCACTTAGAGTATAATTATCATTAGCAAAAATAAAGGGAAGAAGGAATCTCCCTCTTCCCAATCATACAGATTTGTCTTATGATTGATTTTCTCCGATTGGAATATCATCTTTAGCATTCTCTAATATATAAAACATCTGATAATCCGCTGGTATGCTTACATTTGTTCAAATCATAAACAATCACTTCATCATTGGAAATACTTTCAATAATTACTGAATAAAATCCTCCGGGTTTATTAAATCCCAGCTTACCCTTGTCATTCATAATAATTA
>BLMD01000218.1 GCA_011959925.1 Lachnospiraceae bacterium | reverse complement strand
AAAATATCTTAAGGATAAGCAAGTTTATCCTAAAATTAAGATAATGCGGCTATACAGATATGCGCAAATCGATCGATGGTCTCTGTGCCATGATCGAAGACCAGCTTAAGATGGATCCGGCGTCCAGTGCGCTCTTCCTGTTTTGTGGAAGAAGACGGGACAGGATCAAAGCCCTGTTCCGTGAACCGGATGGCTTTGTTCTGATCTATAAACGGTTGTCTGTCCGGGGCGGCTATCAATGGCCAAGGAAGCAGTCGGAAGTCCGGAATCTTTCCTGGCGGGAGTTCGACTGGCTGATGTCAGGAATTGATATCGACCAGCCAAAAGCACTCAAAGCAGAGTAAAAAAGTATCAGGATCCCGGTAAAAATCCTGCACAGAAAAATGTCTGATTTCCTTATAAATTCAGCGTTTTTCAGCCCTTGTTTTCCTTTAGGAATAGCTGTATTTCTGGTATAATAAAGATATCAAATCCAAGGAGAGAACGATGGCTTCCAGTGCAAAAGACATCCAGCTGCGAGAGCTGAAGGACACTATAACACAGCTGAAAACAATGATCTCTGAGCAGACGGAACTGATCAGATCTCTCCGTCTTGTTATTGACGAAAAAACCAGCCACGAAAAAGCCCTTCAGGAACAGGTAGACTATCTGACCAAAAAGCTTTTCGGTTCCTCCAGCGAAAAAAGAACCGATGACATTCCGGGGCAGCAGAACCTCTTTGATGAAGCGGAAGTGGAACAGGATCTTTCCCTGTTGGAAGAAGAGACCGTGATCCGGGAGCATACCCGCAAGAAGAAAGCAACCCATGAGGATCTTTTTAAAGGCCTGAAGGTTGAAAAAGTAGTCATCCCTCTTCCGGAAGAAGATCAGGTCTGCCCGGTCTGCGGTACGCAGATGGTTCTGATCGGCGAAGAGTATGTCCGCCGTGAGCTGGAATTCATTCCGGCCACATGCAAAGTGATCGAATACTACAGCCAGAGTTACGGATGTCCGTGCTGTAAGGAAGGATTGGGAGACACGGAAAAACCTGTGATCGTAAAGTCTCAGGTTCAGAAGGCTCTGGTAGGAAAAGGCCCGGCGACCGCGTCTACCGTTGCATGGACAATGTATCAAAAGTATGCCAATGGGATCCCTCTTTATCGCCAGGAGAAAGACTGGAAACAGTATGGTGCCCAGATCAGCAGGACGACACTTGCCAACTGGATTATCTATTGCTCCAGGAATTACTTTCAGCCAATGTATGATTATTTCCACCGGGAACTGCTGAAGCGCAGCTTCGCAATGGCAGATGAGACCCGGGTCCAGGTACTGAAGGAAGAAGAGCGTCGGGCACAGACGCAATCTTTCATGTGGCTGTTCCGCAGCGGCGAAGACGGCCTTCCTGCCATTATTTTATATGGCTATTCACCAACCAGGAGCGGCAGCCATGCAAAGGAGTTTTTGGAAGGCTATCATGGGTATCTGGAAACGGATGGTTATCAGGGCTACAACAGCCTGCCGGATATCAAGCGGTGTTCCTGCTGGGCACATATCCGCCGGTACTTTATTGACGCCGTTCCCAAAGGGAAACAGTATGATTACAGCCTGCCGGCCGTCCAGGGAGTCCAGTATTGTAACCGCCTGTTTGCCATAGAGGATTCCATTCACAAAAAATATCCCGGTGATTATGAAAAACGTAAGCAGCTGCGTCTCGAGAAGGAAAAACCTGTTCTGGAGGCTTTCTGGTCATGGCTTGAGCAGCAAAAGCCAGTCCGGAATACCCGCATGGATAAAGCGGTGAATTATGTCCTTAACCGGCGGGAAACAGCACAGACTTATCTGGAGGATGGCCGCTGCAGCTTCACAAACAATCTCAGCGAGAACGCGATCCGTCCGTTTGCGGTCGGCCGGAAGAACTGGCTGTTCAGTGATTCTGTAGAAGGAGCCAATGCCAGTGCTGTAGTCTATACAATGGTTGAGATGGCAAAGGCGCATGACCTGAATGTTTACGGATATCTGAAAATTCTGTTGGATCATCGTCCAACGAAAGAGATGACCGATGATCAGCTCGCAGAGCTTGCACCCTGGAGTGAAAAACTCCAATCTATCAAAAATCGCATGTGAATTATAGTGAATTACTCCAACTCGCAAAGAGCTGGAGTAATTTTATATCTGACCGCGTTATTATTTGGCGCTTACGAATATCCCGCTGTTTTGACATTGCAACATGGGTATAGATTTCCGTGATATTAATGGAGCTGTGCCCAAGCATTTCCTGGATATAGCGGATATCCACATCTGCTTCCAGCAGGCTTGTGGCGAAGGTATGACGGAACATATGCGGGGTAATATGTAACTCTATGGCTGCAAGCGAGGTGTATTTATTGATCATTCTGCGCACAGATTGGTCGGAAAGCACTTTGCCGGACAGATTTGCAAAAAAGTGTCCGCAGGACTGCATTCCCGGCAGGAAGGCTGCCTTGTATTCTTCCAGAACATGGATAACATCATCGTTCCCGATCTGGATCTTCCGTTCTTTCGATCCCTTTCCGTAAATTAAAATGCTCCTGTCGTAAAGGTTTACATCGCTTACTTTCAGGGAACATAATTCTGAAATCCGCATCCCGGTAGCAAAGAGCAGTTCAATTACGGCAATGTCCCTGAGCGTGTTCTTCTTCTGGTATTCTGTCTTTGCTTCTGCATGATGGTTATAGATAGTAGATAAGAAATGTTCTACGGTATGGAGGGGGATTGTCTTGGGGAGTATGGCAGGTTCGCGAAATTTTACATGTATCTTATGGAAAGGGTTCTGATCGATGATTTCTTTATATTCAAGGTAGTGGAATAATGCCTTTACGGAGGCAATCTTTCTTTTTACAGTTTTAGGCTTATAGTCATGGTGCAGCCCTGCAATGAAATCTTCCAATGTGTCTAGAGTGATTTCCGTAATGTTGTCGGCTGTTATTTTTTTGTGGAACTGTTCCAAATCTATCCGGTATGCTTTTAAGGTCTTTTCGTCCAGTCGTTTCTGGCATCTGCAGTATTCCAAATAGTTTTTAGTCTGTGTCTGTAAATCGTTCATATCTGATCTCCTTATTTATATTGTTTTTTAGATGGTACATAGATTTGTTTCGCCTGTACATTTACCAAATTATGTCGTGTTGTCAGCCAATCTATGACGTAAAAAAATCAGGGTGTTTGTCTTATTATGGTTATAGGCTGAGTAAAGCCTTTCACATTGAAAAAATAAATAGGACACGCATACACCTGATTTTATTTTCGCCTTTTTATCCGTTTATGTTTATGTTGGGATGAAGGGGTGGCAGAATCCCATTTCGTGCGAAGATGTACCTGCAATGAATGACATTGTTGCTCGTGAAGGTATGAAGCAGAGGATTGTGCCTACTGGCATGGCAGCCAGAGATAATGAGGTAAAACAGCGCCGGGATTTCAGCGAAAAGCATTTTCCGGGAGTGGCTGCCTGCGGATTCCGTCTGGTTGGGCATGGCGGAGGCGCAGCGTGGGATTGCCGTCCCAGTGTATGTTACCCGGTTCGGGGACAGGCGAGAGCCAGTCTGATATTTTCAGATGGAACAGAGGGGTAATGTGGCGGAAAAGCCACGTTATCCTCTGATACAGGCAAGCCTTGCAGTTATCAGATGACAGCAGACAAGGCTTTCCTGTATGAGAGGATAATGCCGGCAAAAACTTCTCTTTTGTTTCAGTCAATGAAAATACGAGAAAGGGCCTGATTGTTCAGGGCAGTTCCACGCATTTATTGCGTGGGACGTAAGAAAACCTTCCGTAATTGTTAGAGCAGCCCCATCACCATAGGTGATTTTAAATGGGCTGCTCTAACTGTGAAGGCACTGAACAGTTAAGAATAGGTGATTATCATGTGCAGTAATGTGAAAAGTGTCGCTGTCGATGTATTTGTGCATCCGGCAATTATGTTTATGAACTCCAACAAATCAGAGAGTAATATCCGTCAGCTCATTCAGCAGAATCGTCAGAAGTGCAGCATGGCAGGGATAGCATTGATGAATGAAACGATTATCAACAAGGGATCGAACAGGGATATTGACCGTGATGCGGTAAATATGTTGATTACACGCCTGATTACTGGGCAGTATGATACGGTTGTTGTGGAAAACATGGCTGACATAACAGCAGACGTGTCCGATCTGGAGGAATTTATGCGCGATGCAGCCAACATTGGCATTGGTTTTTTTGAACTTTCTACCATGCAGTACCATATGTACGATACAACAAAGTATCCTGCCGATATGGAAAGACCGATATGGGGCGGAGGGAAAGGCTGCTGATGAAGATAAGGAGAGGCGACATTCTGTATGCCGATTTGGGCGTACAGTATCAGGGAAGTATGCAGGGCGGTATGCGCCCGGTGGTGGTTGTCAGCAACAACATGGCAAACAAACACAGCACTGTATTAACGGTGGTTCCGCTGTCCACTAAAATCTATAAGAAACGGAACCTGCCCACCCATGTATTCATATCGGCATATAAGACAAAGGGGCTGGACCAGCACAGCATCGCACTGTGCGAGCAGGTAACAGCGTTGAATTTTGACCGTATCATAGAACACATGGGAGCGGTTGATGAAGAAACGCTTTGCAGGATCACGGAGGGCGTACAGGTGCAGGTAGGCGTGTTTGACAGATATAATTAAAGGATTGAAAGAATAATGTGTCTTTTGGGAGCCGGGAAGATGTCCGGCTTTTTACATACAGAGCCTGTATGTCATAGGACAATCTGATAGAAGAATAAATATAGTAAGGAATGGTGCAGGATGGGGATTGCAATGCTTGATATAACGGATAAAGAACTGGATGCAATGGAAACGGTGGATGTTCGGACAGTGGATATCAATACCCTGACAGACATCAGGGATATTAAAATTGATACAAAACTTCCGGTTGAAAAAAAGCTGGCGCTCTTTGTAAAGCAGACGAATAACCTTTTTATTCACCGTATTGGAGATTATGTGGTAAAGGTTCGGTTTCAAAAGGAGGGACCAACCATAGATGATAAGATGGAAGAATATTTGAGGCATTTGGCAGAAATTCATATCTGAATCTATGATAAGCCTTGAAAGAATCATAAAGTTATGTTAATCTTAAATCAGGACAAATCAGTGGTTGCTTTTGATTTACGGTTGATATTAGCTGAATAATCGTAAGTCAGGAGTGATAGAATGAATAGGAAACAATTTCTAGCAGCTATGTACCTCCGTCTTTCAAGGGACGATAGTGATGTCGGGGATGTGACAGACAGAGAGGGCAATCTGAAATCTGAGAGCAATAGCATCGGAAATCAGAGGGAGCTGATCAGAGCCTTCATCCATGAGCAGCAGGATATAGAACTTTATGATATCTATGTTGACGATGGATTTTCGGGCAGTAATTTCGACAGACCAGAGTTTAAGAGGATGATAAGCGATATTGAAGCAGGAAAGGTAAATTGTGTTATTGTGAAGGATCTTTCCCGCTTTGGACGTGATTATATTGAATCCGGGAGGTATATCCAAAAAATCTTCCCAGCTCTTTCCGTGCGTTTTATTGCGCTTACAGACCATTATGACAGCTTTCAGGCAGATGTATCGGAAAGCGGCATCGTTCTTCCAGTCAAGAATTTTATCAATGATTCTTATTGCAGGGATATTTCTACCAAAGTAAAAAGCCAGTTTGAGGTGAAAAGGAAGAATGGGGAATGTATTGCTCCATTTGCCCTATACGGATACAAGAAAGCGGAAGATAATAAGAGCCGCCTTGTACCGGACGAATATGCAGCGGATATTGTCAGGAAGATATTTGCATGGAAGATGGAAGGAATGGCTGTCTCTGCGATTGCGGGGAAGCTGAATGGGTTAGGTATTCTTTCTCCAAAAGAATATAAAAAATCTACCGGAGAGAATTATAAAGGTGGATTTTCCGGTGCGGTAAAATCGAGATGGAGTAGCTCCACTGTAAAACGGATACTCACAAACGAAACCTATTTAGGGCATATGGTACAGGGCAAAAGGGAGAAAATCAATTATAAGCTGAAAAAAAGCGTGGATAAACCGCAGGAAGAATGGATAAAGGTAGAGAATACCCACGAGGCGATTATATCGGCGGATCAGTTCCAGATTGTCCAGAACTTATTGAAAGCAGATGGCAGAGTAAGTACGGTAACGGAGGAAAACAGTCTCTTTACGGGGATTTTATTCTGTGGGGATTGCGGGGAGCAAATGATTAGGCGTATAAACCGTTATAAAGATACTCACAAAGTCTATTATATCTGTTCCACAAAGAACAGGGGAGACGGTTGCAGCAGACACAGCATCCCGGAAGAACAGTTAAAGGAAATCATTGCAGAAATGATCAGGCATTATGCGAACTGTTTCTTAGAAGAAAAGCAGATATTTGAGAAGGCTTTGGAAATGGAGACCAATTTTGAGTCCATCGTCCGTTATGACACAGAGATTGCAATAGGTAATTGCGAAACAAGTTCAAAATCTTGATTCCAATAGGGTAAAGGCCC
>BLMD01000217.1 GCA_011959925.1 Lachnospiraceae bacterium | reverse complement strand
CAACTAATCTGGGTAAAAACGGTGATTTGGGATGTAGATAATCTAAAGAATAATAACTATGGCAAAAGAGTATAACTGAATATCGGAGGACAGAAAAACAAGCCCATGGCATTTGAAACGATGCTGCGGGCTTGTTTTGCGTTCTGCGGTTTCAATCGGTTTTCTTTGGTGCGGCTGACAGGTGCAGCGGCTTTGTCATCAGTTCCACGCAGTCTGAAAAGCCGAGCAGATAGGCGAGTGCGCCGTATCGTGCGCCGAGGGCATTCTGCTCACTGACATAACGGTCAATTAGTGATCGTATTTCCTCTGGCAGATTCATCTCATCGAGCTGCTTGGAAAAAATATCAGATTTTCTGTTTATTTCCTGATAATCTTCGTCTACTTCAACGATCTTGTTCAGAATGCCATTTGTCCGCATATCCATCAGCTGGTACAGCACGGAATTCATATCCATGATGAATCTCCTCCTTTCTTAGTGATGCATATTACCTCTGAATTGCATGATTATCAACTGGAAAACGGGTATCAAGAGAAAAAGACTGAAAAGTGAAAAATCAGTTGCTATATGGAAAAATCTATGCTTATATATGAGACGCCGAGAGCTGGGAAGGAGGTGGAGGAAGATGCAGGAGGCTTTTATTTCGGATGAGGAACGGGAGAAATGCAGGAAAGTGGCAGATGCATTCCGGGATGCACTTGAAGGGGAGGACCTGGTGGTGTTGGACGCAGGTCGGTTCGGGTTTGTGAAATTGCAATATTACAAGCCGCCATGGGGATTTGACAATGTATTTACGTTCCTAGATGCAAGGGCGCTGTTTGAGGACCTGTGGGAAGAGTGGATGGACTCGCAACTTCTGGATTATGCCAAGGGGACGCCGATGGTGGAAATGGAATACGACCAGATATTCAGATGTATGCCTAAAGAAATGCAGGATTCCTATGTGCTGAAAAAACAGGAATTTATGGAAGCCGCAGGGTGCGGGTTCCTGACAGGCTTTGGAAGGGCCTGAAAACATACAGTTACGGCAAAAGCCTGCGGTTAATTCTCGCAGGCCTTTTTGTTTTTAGAGTCAATATTCAATAGGTAATTGCGAAACAAGTTCAAAATCTTGATTCCAATAGGGTAAAGGCCC
>BLMD01000216.1 GCA_011959925.1 Lachnospiraceae bacterium | reverse complement strand
GTAATGCTGATTCACAATATACAGACCTGTTTTGCACCGGCGAAGATCATCATTGGCGGATGCTGCAAGGCTGATTGCCTGCACGGATAAAGGACTCTATGAATATGATTTAGGGAACGGAAATCAGACGTTGTTAGAATCAGCTTACTTTGCTCCTCATGAAATTAACGAGAACGACTGTTTATGTGGACAACGCGATTTTCGATTTAACGGACCTGTAAAGGTCGAATATGGACCCGATGAACAAAGCTATGCATACTTAACAGGAACGGAAGAAGCGGATTGGGGAGACATTACGGGAATCGTGCTTTGTTCAGGGGAAGGGGAAACCCTATATCAAAAAGAATCAAATAATGTGTATGATTTCAAATGGGTGAAATCGGAAAATACAATCTATTTAGCTGTTTTTTATACAGAATATACAGGATTAGATGAAAAAGGCATAGTTACTTCCTCCTGGTTGATGGACCGGGTGGATGCCTGTACCGGAAAGGTAGTGACATTTGAAGTGCCGAAAGAAATCTTTTCGGGGGGAATGATGTGCTGTATTGTTGGCTTCTTAGATGCAGACACACTTTTTTATGAGACAGACCAAGATATGTTTGAGGTTTATCGGCTGTCTTCCGGAGAACGGCAGACCATAGAGGCAGTAGGAGATGTGGATTGGGAAATAATGGTGCTTGATATGTACGATTATGGCGCTATCCCTGTAAGATATCCCTAATAAACCATCAGTAACTTACCCGTTTGCCCCCAAATGAAAAAAATAGCACTAAGCCACAAATTTTGATTCACAGCTCAGCACTTTTTTTCTCCCAAAATTAAATGATATCGAACAAATCAGCCTATATATATCGGCATAAGGAAGGAAATCACACCAATAAATAAACCACCGTAATGATAAGCCCCACACAAAATAGCAACAACCCAAAGGACAAGCTCCTCCCAATAATCGTCTGTTCCTCCGACCATTCCTCATGCATCAGTGCATATTTATGCTCATAATCGACTGTCCTTTGATGTTTCCTCCAAATCGTTGCATTCAGTATTCGCTCCACTCCGTTTACAAAGCACCCCGCCATATGGGTGAATCTATTACCTTCCTCCAGTTCATGAGGCAGCTTGCTGTCCCTATAAACCGTCTTGCGCAAAAATACCACAATCCCGTCCACCAGGCTGTCCAGCACCCTGCACACCACACCAAGGACGAATGGCAGCGCTTTCAAGAGAATCGGTCTGTAAATCAGATTTTCCAAATCCAGATATTTGTTCCACCTGTTTACATATAAAGTGCTTCCATTTTCCTTTTTGATCATCCACATTCTCACAACCAGCAAATATATAGCCGCACCAATTACAAGTGAAATCCCTGCGCCTTCCAAACTTTCAATTCCAAACCAATTCACCGGATGCGCTTCTTGCGTAACGTGCATAAAGCCCTGTCCTAAATCTGCCACAGCACCCAAAATTAAATTAGGAAACAGCCCCATCACCGGAAGCAGTACCGCACTTATGGTCAAAGCAGACGCGCTGGCTCTGTTCATGTAATTTCCTTTTAAAGCGTCAAAGGTCTCCTGTACCTTTGCATCCTCATTTTTCTCCCAAAACAATGCGATATAAAGTTTGAGCATATATGCCGCCGTCAGACCTCCGCTGACCAAGAATGCCCACTCAATACCCTGCATCGTACGCCCGTCAAAAATACCGGATGCCGCTCCCGTTCTCATAAATTCCATATATTCCACAATGCTTTCATGAATCAGCGTTTTACTCACATATCCGTTAAAAAGCGGTACGCCGCTGATACCCAAAACACCCATCAGGAAAATGAAATGAAGCAACGGCTTCTTTCTCCCAAATCCGCGTATTTCATTTAAATTCAACTTATGGACATTCATAAATACCACCCCTGCTGCCATGAACAGCACCAGCTTCAGCAGGGAATGATTTACCATATGAAGAATGCTTCCTCTTACGGCGGAAGCATTTTCCGTCCCTAAAAGCCCCAACATTCCCACACCCACAAGAATAAAACCAATCTGGGACACGGAAGAACATGCCAGAGTGCGCTTTAAATCCACAGAAAATAAGGCAAGCACAGCGCCTGTCACCATCGTACACACACCAAGGACTAAAATTAAACTTCCCCAGTACCTATCACCAAAGAAAAGATAACTCGTCAAAACCAGTATCCCAAACATCCCCGCCTTGGTGAGAATACCCGACAAAAGCGC
>BLMD01000215.1 GCA_011959925.1 Lachnospiraceae bacterium | reverse complement strand
TTCCCATTTCGGCAGGATGATAATCGGCGACAATACCCCCATGGTTATGGGCGTATTACAATACTTTGAGCACACAAGCTTGACTTTTCTACTGATCTTCAGCTTCTTTTTCAGTTTCTCGAATTTTCTTTGATATTCTGGATTCTCTATACTCTCCATATTACCCAAACATAGACTTCTTACTTTCGAATATCGAAATAAATGTACCGCAAAAACCATGAATGCAACAATACATAACCCTATTACAAAGATATACATTCTCCTTACTCCAGAAGAAATATATTGCAAACTACCATGATTAATAACCAAATACTCCATATCCATCTGTATATATTCTACATTTCCATCAAACAAGTCAAATTGCTTCAAGATATCATACGTCTTATCCAATATCTGATATTTGAAGTAGGGAAAAGGAAACAAATAAAAAACAATAGCAATCTTCAATATCCAATAGTCCCATGCTAATGAACAAAATCTCTTCGTAAGGGGATATGTCAATACATACAACAATAAAACTACACTTCCTGTCAACGACATAACTATCAGAATATTATGTAACATTTCACATTTCTCCCATGTATTATAAATATTTCATATGCTTAATACTTATAATACATCCAACTCCACCTTTGGTCAAATTTATCTACTTTCCCGACAACATATATATAAAAGCCTTAATGTCCCGCTATACTGGTTATACCAGCCCAAGACTTCGCAGCACATACAGCCATCCCGTCAGCGTAAATGCGCTGAGCAGTGTCGTCAGCATAACGACGCTCGAAGAGAGCACTCCCTCATGCCCCATATTCTTCGCCATTACAAAGCAGGTAACTGTAGTCGATGAGCCAAGCATGATCAGGATTGCGATCAGCTCCTCCCTCCGGAATCCAAACCACACGGCCGCCGGGAGAAAGAGCGCACAGAACCCGATCAGCTTGATCAATGAAGCCGTGACCGCCGCTCCCGCCCTGGCAAATGCTTTCCGGATATCAAAGGCCGCGCCCATGGACATCAGCCCCATCGGCGTCGCCACTCCCGCCACATTGGACACAATCCGATCCAGCATCCGGGGCATGGGAAGCTTACATGCGGACCATGTAAGCCAACGTATGTCCATGTGAATGTTTTCAAATATG
>BLMD01000214.1 GCA_011959925.1 Lachnospiraceae bacterium | reverse complement strand
GCGGCATAATGGATATGTTTTTCTGTTTGCCGTTCGATATCAGCGTGATTTTAAATAACGGGCTGGACAATGCGTTTGAAGCCTGTGAAACGGCGGCGGAGCATCCTTTTGTTTCGCTGTCTGCAAAACAAAAGGGAAATATGCTGCTTCTGACGATAGAAAATACGTCTTCCGCCTCGCTTGTCTGGGAAGACGGACTGCCCGTATCGGAAAAACCCGGCATAGGACATGGGTTTGGCCTCAAGAACATCCAAAGATGCGCGGAAAAGTATTACGGCACCGTGAAAGCATATCAGGAGGAAAAGCGTTTTTATCTGACCGTCATGCTGCAGGGCAGGCGGGATTTCGTAGCAGAAAATCATTGATTGGTTACAAAACATTGAATTTTTTTTGTTGCATGTCGATATGTATTTCAGGAAACAGGTTTTGTACAATGACAGGAGGTATATTATGCGTATTACAAATCAGATGATGCAGAACACGGCACAAAGAACAGGAATTCCGCTTCAGCAGAATACATTACTCGACATTATGAATAAGAGTTCGTCTTCGACGGGCGGTATGCTGCCTTCTGTGGGAACGACCAAAAGCAGTACGAATGCGTTTTTGGAGAAGATCAACAGTGAGAGCAGGAAAGAGTTAAAAGAAGCAGCGGAAAGTCTGAGCGATTATGCTGCAAAACTTGCCGAAGACGGAGAAGGATCGCTGTTTGCAAAAGCCGAGGCTTCCAAAGATACATCGGAATTGGTGGAGCATATCAAAGGGATGGCGCAGGCTTATAATAACACGCTGAAGCATTTAAACGGTTCCGATTCCGGGCTGGAAAGATTTTACCGGCAGGAATTGAACTCCTATTTGACTGAACATGCGGACGCGCTGAAAAAAGTGGGCGTTACGAAAAAGAAAGACGGAGGAATCAGCATCGATGAGGAAACGCTGAAGGCGGCGGATATCGACAGCTTAAAGGCGGCGTTTGGCAGTTCTTCCGGATTTTCGTCAAAAGCCGGTTTTGTGGGCGGCAGAGTGGCAGAGAGTGCAAAAGTGTCATCGGCGAGCATATTGGGCGGCTATAACAGCAGCGGCAGGGATTTTTGGAATTCGTTTACGCAGAATATGTATAATTTCTGGGGCTAGGCGGCGCTTATGGTAGGAAATGTAAACGGTATTGTAGAATCTATGTATGCAGCCGAAAATGCCAGAACCCAGCAGAGCGCTGCCAGCGGAAAAACCGGAAATTTTTCCGGATATCTGGACGCGGCGCTTCTAAATTACCGTACAGGGCTTTTTACGCAGGGGCTGGGCGGAGGCTTCGGCAATTCTCTCTATATGAACGCATTGTCAGGCCAGACATGGCAGAGTATCGTATTAAAGGCCCTGAAAGACGAGCTGGAAAAGAAAGAACAATCCGGCCATGCAGAGGAAACGGATACGCAGGACAGAGAAAAGAGTGAAGTTTCTGCTCCAAAGAAGCCCGACTGGGCGAAGATCCGCGTGATTGAGCGATATCGGTCTCCCCTGCAGGAGGATACGCAAAACAACAAAGGCATTCAGGTGTAAAGTCAGACAGCCATGCCGCAGGAGCAGCTGCGGCATGGCTGTTTTTCCTATCGCATTGCAGCGGTATGGAGAAAAAAAGAAAAAAACGTAACAGTTCAGCCTTGCGACTGGCAAAAGAGAGAAATTGAAAAAGTTTTTTCT
>BLMD01000213.1 GCA_011959925.1 Lachnospiraceae bacterium | reverse complement strand
TTTTTAAAAACTGCTTTATACTATGGATAAGGCAGTTTTTAAAAAATATAAACAATTATTTTATTCTGTCAGGGCAGTTTCTGTGTTTTCTGCCAGGGGGTCGTGATAGATATATTCCTGCGTACTCCGAAATACCGTGTTGCCGGATCCCATCTGGTTGACGACGACGGTATCGCCGTCTTCAATGTCGTCCACAAGCATCCGCAGTCTGGAGTCGTTTACATAATAGGTCGTAACTTCTTCGCCGTTGACATAGATTTTACTCCAGCGGGTGAAGTTTTTGCCGCTGACAACAACATATCCGGAAAAATAGGACGGCCATACGCTGATAATAGAGGTATCTTCCACGCCCATCACCAGATCGGTAGCCGGATACGGGTCTTCTCCGTTGTAGGCAAAGCGGTCGCCGTAAAGCAGGTCGTACTGCAGATGGTTCAAACCTTCTAAATACGGCTGGCTTCCTGTCGTTTTGGCGTCGAGCGCACTCTGCTCATAGGTGAAAATCGTTCCTTCGTGGATACCCAGATCGTTGGTTGTGCTTGCCAGTAATTCATATGCCGCAAGATCAGCGTCTTTTTTCGGCAGGCCAAAGTTGTTCCATGTAATGTAGTTGGTCTGAAACGTATCGCCGGTCGCCATGTCCGTCTCTTCTAAGCCAAGGCTCGGAAGATGGTCGCCGAAAAATACTACAATTGTATTTTCATCACGTGCTTCTAAAGCCGCCGTCAGGTTGCCGATAAATTTATCTACCTCATGTATCATATTTACATAATATTCCCACTGGTTGCGCGTCTCTTCCTCAAAAGGACCGCTGATTAAAATTTCCGGATTTTTCAAAATCTTCTCTTTCGGATAATCGCCGTGTCCCTGTACCGTGATGGTATAGACAAAGTCCGGCTGATGTTCGGTAGCGTCTAACGCTTTGATCGTTTCACTGATCAGAATATCATCGGTTGGCCAGGAACGAAGCGGCGTGTATTCCCGGATATCCATCAGCTCTTTGCTGGTAAAGGAATCAAAGCCCATCATCGAAAACGCGTTGGCGCGGCTGTAGAAATTGCCGCTGATAATCCCGATCAGCCCGCCGATCATGGTAATAA
>BLMD01000212.1 GCA_011959925.1 Lachnospiraceae bacterium | reverse complement strand
CCTCCCCACAGCGTTCCCAATACACGGACTTTGGATACCGCAAACCATCCCTGCCAGACGGCAAATGACAGAATGATCAGGAATATCAGGAACAACTCCAACGAAGTAAACACACTTGGCATCCTTATGGCAATAAACAGCGCCGGGAACATCCACAGCACACCCTTGCCTATGGCTTTGTATCCCTGCCCCTGATAATGGTACAAGACCGCTCCATACAACGGTACAAAGAGAAAACACAGCAGGCGCATATTTACAGACACTCCCAATACCGGAAGAAGGATCCACTGCATCGAACCATTCACCTGCACGCCGCAAAAAACCTTTCCCAACAGTAACAGGATAAACAGCCCCGCCGTAAATTCCTTTGCCCAATATCCGATCTGGCTGTAATCCACATAGCATACCCCTATCAGAATTACCAGTCCGATCACAAGCCATTTCACATAATCGCCGGTAATAAAATCCGTCCCTGAAAAATTCTGCTGTAACAATTTCAGCACTGCAAATCCTGCAATATATAAAGCACCTGTCAGGCCGATGAATCCCCAGGTCATCCTCGGCCGGTGCACCAGATCCAGAGCCGCCCCGGCTTCCACGGGATCACCCATCTCTTTCACCGTCTCTTCCTCCGCCTCTTCCTGCGTCAGTCCTTCGCTAAGATAGAACGCTTCCTGCTCTTCCATATGCCCTCTGATCTCCTCCACCACCTGGCTCCTGGCCTTCTTACAGCGGATCTGCTCTTCAAGGACCTTAAGGTACTCTTCCTTCTTTCTATAGCTCATAGTGCACCTCCCATACTCAGCACGTCCGTCACTGCCTGCGCATATGTCTTCCACTCTTCCTTCTTCTCCTCAAGGATCCTGCGGCCTTCTCTGGTAACGCAATAATACTTGCGCACCTTTCCCGCTTCTTCCTGCTCAAAGGAATCAAGGAATCCCTTTGCCTCCATCCCGTGAAGCAGAGGGTAGAGGGTTCCTGCCTTTAACTCGAAGACATTCCCCGACTTGCTGCGAAGCCGTTCTATCATCTCGTATCCATACATATCCTTCTCTTCCAGAAGCCTCAGAATCAGCATAGAGGTACTGCCCGAGACCAGACTCTTATCAATCGCCATATATGACCTCCCCTTTCTTAACAGACATTTTAATATATCGACTATCTATAGTATATATAGACCATCGATATATGTCAACCCCGAAAACAGCCTTTCCTGATAATTCTTATTCCGGCTTTCATGCATGTTTCATGCAAATACCGTATAATTCATGTATTTTTTGTGCATATAATGTATATTTTTAGTTTTATATAATTTATTCTTGCATATTTATAAAAAATGCGTTATAGTATTCCTTGCATATGAGCGCAATATCATTGATATAGAACACACCATGTTCAGAATTAGGAGGACATTTACATGAAAGAGAAAGTTGTATTGGCGTATTCCGGCGGTCTTGATACCACAGCCATCATTCCGTGGCTTAAGGAGAATTTTGATTATGAAGTAATCTGCTGCTGCATTAACTGCGGACAGGGAGAAGAACTGGACGGATTGGAAGAGAGAGCCAAATTATCCGGCGCATCCAAGTTATATATTGAAGATATCATAGATGATTTCTGTGATAACTATATCGTTCCCTGTGTCCAGGCACACGCCGTATATGAGAATAAGTACCTGCTTGGAACCTCTATGGCACGCCCGGCAATTGCAAAGACACTGGTTGAGGTCGCCAGGAAGGAAGGCGCATCAGCGATCTGCCACGGCGCAACCGGCAAAGGAAATGACCAGATCCGTTTCGAACTTGGCATCAAGGCGCTCGCTCCGGATCTCAAGATCATCGCTCCATGGCGTATGACCGACGTATGGACCATGAATTCCCGTGAGGAAGAGATTGAATATTGCAAGAAGCACGGCATCGACCTTCCATTTGACGCAAGTCACAGCTACAGCCGCGACCGGAACCTGTGGCATATCAGCCATGAAGGCCTGGAGCTGGAGGATCCGTCTGTTGAGCCGAATTACGATCACCTGCTTGTACTGGGCGTATCTCCTGAGAATGCACCGGATGAAGCAGAGTACGTTACCATGACGTTCGAGAAGG
>BLMD01000211.1 GCA_011959925.1 Lachnospiraceae bacterium | reverse complement strand
AAAAATAGGTTCTGAAAGACCCATGAAATAAGGGCTGAAGATTCCGAGAAGTTATCAACATAGATGGGAGGAAAGCCTATGAAACGGAAACTGACAGTGGGAATGATGCTATTTGTTATGTGTGTGGGAGTATTTGCCGGGTGGAAAGAAACCAGCGGAGGCATGGCGCAACAGACAAGCGTGCCGGTGAAAACAAAGCTGGTATGGCAGAGTGATTCATGTTTCAAGAGACATGAAGCTTATTTTAACCGGGTACTGGAAGAAAAAAATCTTCCGTATGAACTGGAAATCGTAACGGAGGATACAAAAACAACAGAACAACAGGCGGATTTGAAAACCGTTTTGTGGACCTGGAAAGATACGTATGATATGACGGAGGAAATCAAACAAGGAGAGTTTTTGGCGCTTGATTCTTATCTGGATTCGGAAGAAGGTCAAGTGATCAGACAGTCTCTGCCGGAAAATATCTGGAAGACGTATCAGGTAGGAGGAAACGCCTATACGGTCTTAACGACTGGATTTGTGCCGAAGCAGACGGTGTATATCTGGGACCGGGAACTTGCGGAAAAATACGATGTACATCCCGAAACCTGGAACGAACGGATCTGGGAATATGCCGACGAATTAAAAAAAGTACAGGAAGGGGAAGCAGACCGGGATGCGTTTACGGTAATAGAAGGATTAGAGCGGTACGGAGAATGTTTAAAGGGATTGACACCTGTACTGGGAGACTGTTATCCTGTTTATATCAATGAACATGCAAAAGACGGCAAAGCAGGGCTTCTCTATGAAATGCCGGAGTATCAGGAATACGAAGCAGGGATAAAGAAGCTGAAGGAAACAGGCGTTTACCAGCCAAACGTTGTAACGGAATCCGCACAAAAGGAGAGTTTTTTAAAGGTTTTTACGGATTTTACGACGGCGGACGGCTATGCTGCATATTATGAATCCGAAGGGTTCTGGGAGACGCATGCATGGAAAGAATTGTATCAAGAGCCATTGTGGAGGTTAAGCGTCTGTGCCGTAGAAACGGGGATTGCGGCGGATTCTGACCATCCGGACGAAGCGTTTTCGTTTTTGTGCCTGTTATATGAGGACAGAGATCTTGTCAATGCCCTGACCTGGGGGGAAGAAGGGCGGGATTATCGCCTTTCCGGCAATACAGCGGAAGATGTTATGAACGGAACATATCTTCCTGCCCGTTATACCGGGAATCATCTGATTGCCCATGCGGAAGTCGGACAGGATGAAAACAAGGAAGAGTTATATCCGAAGCTGCTTGCACGTTGCCGTAATTCCAGGATCAACGGATTTGATTTTTCCGGGAAAGCGTGTGAACAAGAACTGAATGCGCTGTATCAGGCCTATGAGGAGTGTCAGGCGAGTGATTTTGACCGAGAAGATCGGATAGAAAAGTGCAGAGAAGCCGGGGCAGATAAAATTCTGGAAGAATGGAACCGGCAGTACCTGGAATGGAACAAATAGTGAAAGGAAGATCGTATGATGAAGCAGATCGATATGCAAAGCGTATACCAGGAAATATTTCCGTTCTGGAACGAAATATCGGATGCGGACAGGGAATGTATCTGTCAAAATTCCCATGCCGTTTCCTTCTCCAAAGGAGAACATATTCACGACGGAAATGAATGTTCGGGCGTCATTTTTGTCCGCTCCGGAAGTCTTCGGCTGTATATGATGTCAGACGACGGCAAAGATATTACGCTGTATCGGCTGCATGAAGGCGATATGTGTATGCTGTCCGCCTCCTGCGTGCTGGAAGCCATTACCTTTGAAGTATTGGTTGACGCGGAGGAGGACAGCGAATGTTATGTGATCGGCGGACCTGCGTTTGCAGCTGTTTCAGAGCAGAATCCGCGTATCAGAATTTTTGCTCTGGAAACGGCTGTCAGCCGTTTTTCCGATGTGATGTGGGTGATGCAGCAGATTCTTTTTATGAGCATGGATCAGAGACTTGCCATATTTCTCTGTGATGAATCGGCGAGGACGGGATCGGATACGATTACACTGACACACGGGCAGATTGCCCGGTATATGGGATCTGCCCGTGAGGTTGTGTCAAGAATGCTCAAATATTTTGCAAATGAAGGGATGGTAGAAGTTTCCCGAGGGGGAATTAAAATCCTGGATAAAAAACGCCTCCGACAGTTGACCCGTTAGACTTCTAACATTGCAAGAATCTGCGGTTTTGCTTTTGCTCCTGCGGATTGATTGACGACTTTGCCGCCTTTCATTACGGCGAGCGTCGGAATGCTTAAGACGCCAAACGCTTGCGCCAGTTCAGGCTCTTTGTCGACGTTGATCTTGCCCACAAGAAATTGTGGGTTTTCTTCTGCAATCTCGTCTACGATCGGGGACACCATGCGGCACGGGCCGCACCAGTCGGCGTAAAAATCAAGAAGCACGGGCTTTTCATTTGTTTTGACGGAATCGAAATTATTCTTATTTACATTGAGTACTGACATAATCATTACCTTCCTTTCTGTTGTTTGTGATCTTAGTATAACCAATCTTTTTTATTTTTTCCGTGACGAAGTCACAGATTTTGCTTTGCAAATGAGCTGCGTCATAGTTCCCATCGGGCAGTAAACACACCAAGAACGGGGTTTACATAAGAGCATGGTTACGAATCCCAATATGGTAGAAGTGAGCATAACGCTGTAAAATCCGAATGCGAACTGTGCGGTTCCGTCGGAAAATAAAGTGCCGTGGTAGGCCCAGTGCCATGGAAGTTTCATGGTCCAAAGCAGTGTGACCGTCGTATGTAACGTTTTGCTTCCTGCAAATACCAGATAAGTATTCCAAAGCATGAAAAAAAACATGATAAAAAAGAAGATCAGAAATCCATATCTGAAATAACCGGATTTCATCCATTTTGGAATATCTTTTTTCCGGGAAAGCCCAAATCTGCCGCCGATTAAGGAAAATAACTGTCCTCTGCCGCAGTATTTATTACAGTATGACTTATCGCCTTTTACGACTGCTATGGCAAGCGGAATAAAAAAGCAGAGCAGTCCGAGCCAGGCAAACAGGATATTAAAAAATCCCAGAATTAAATAAGTAAGGGAAGCAATCCAAAGATAGTCATACCAGCTCTTTTTTTGTTTCATTTCGTCACCTCCATGGTAATAATGCTTGCCGGGCATTCTTTTGCGCATGCGCCGCATCCGACGCAAAGGTTTTTGTCAATCTGGGCATAGATACCATTTAAAACAGTAATCGCCTGTCTGGGGCAGACTTTTATGCAGCATCCGCAGGCAACGCATTCCCGGATACTGACGGCTGCTTTTCTTTTTATCATATGAAAACTCCTCCTGTTTTGCATCAGTATACAAAGGAAACAATGTTTTTTCTGTGACAAAGTCACACAAGATAAAAGAAAACACTTGCATTGCTGGACGATCTGTGCTATTCTGTTTTCGACATATAACGGAAACGAGCGGAGGAATAGTATGGCGAGACCGAGCAGATGCAGAAGGATTTGTTTTGGACCGGCTTATGAAAGTTTTGTTCCGGAAGGAATTCCCGGCAGCGGTCTGGTCGGTTTGACGCTGGATGAATATGAGGCGATTCGTCTGATCGATTTGGAGCGGCAGACCCATGCGCAATGTGCAAAGCAGATGGATATTTCCAGAACTACGGTCACGGAGATCTATGAATCTGCAAGGAAAAAAATCGCAGACAGCCTTGTAAACGGAAAACCTCTTTTGATTTCAGGCGGAAATTACCGGTTTTGCGACGGTTCGGCTGTCCGTTATTGTCAGAAAAACTGCAGGAGAGCGGACGGTTTAGCGCCAGATTCGAAGGCGTCCGGGAAAGGAGCGGCAGAAATGAGAATTGCAGTAACTTTTGAAAACGGAACAATTTTCCAGCATTTTGGACGTACGGAACAATTTAAACTATATGATGTTTCGGACGGAACGATTACAAAAGAGCAGATTGTAGATACAAACGGAAACGGGCATGGCGCGCTTGCCGGATTTTTGAAAGAAGCGGGAACAGACGCGTTAATTTGCGGCGGCATTGGAGGCGGCGCGAAACTGGCGTTGGCTGATGCCGGAATAAAACTGTATGGAGGCGTTTCGGGAGAAGCCGATTCGGCGGTCAAAGATTTTCTTGCCGGACAGCTTTCTTACAATCCGGATACCGCATGCGGTCATCACGGCCATGAGCACCCGGACAGTTTGTGCGGGGAAAAGACGCATGGCTGCCATGGAAACGGTGGCGGGTGTAAATAATTTTTGGCAAAGCTGCCAAAATAAAAAGGAACGGTTATAATAAAACAATGATAAAAAATTTACGCAAAAATTGCAGGCGTACAGCCGGATAATTTTTGCAGCGCAAACATGCGGGAAAGGAAGAAAACATTATGGAATCAAAATTTTATATTTGCGAGCATTGCGGAAATATTATTGAAATGGTAAAGAACGTTGGCGTTCCGGTTATGTGCTGTGGCCAGAAAATGAAAGAACTGGTACCGGGTACGACGGATGCGGCATTTGAAAAGCATGTTCCGGACTATAAGGTGGAAGGCAATCGGGTAACGGTCAACGTAGGATCCGTGGAACATCCCATGATGCCGGAACATTATATCGAATGGGTGGCTCTGCAGACGAAACAGGGCGTACAAAGAAAAATCTTACGTCCGGAAGATAAACCGTCCGTATGTTTTGCAATCTGCGACGGCGATGAAGTGGAGGCGGTATACGCATACTGCAACCTGCACAGCCTTTGGAAAGCCTAAGAAAATTCTGCGGATCAGATATGCAGATGATACAGGAATACCCTGCGGACAGCATGGATACGCTGTCTGCAGGGTTTTTCGTATCTTTTTTAGAAGATTCTATTTTCCTGCAGTATTTTAAGAGGTATTGTGCATCTCTTTTGCATATGTTATGATAATCAAGCAAAATGCAGCAGAAAGAACCGCCTGCATTTTGTCAGAAGAAAAAGGAGGAGAAGAGATGTCACAAAAGAAATTCATTCAGTTACGTAATTCACATGTATTTGCAGCGCTGCTGCTGTTGTGTTTGTTCTTTTTGATCGGTATTATGCCGGGTACTGTACAGGCGGCGGAGTTTCCGAATCCTTCCTATACGTTTACGAGCACAAAAGATACAGCCATTTCCACACAGGCAAACCCGGGAGAAACCACGGTTTTGATTTTTGGCCATACAGGATGCGGGTTTACAAGGTCTACCTTAGATAGCGTTTCTCGATGCAGCTGGGTGAGCCGTTCGGATATCCGTGTGATTTTTGCGGATGTAAACGGGCATACGAAAGAAGAGGTTCAGTCATATGAAGATGGTTATGCATGTCCGGATATGAACTTCTGTTATGATGAAGATGATGTGATCTTTTTTTCTATGGTAGATTATTTTCAGAAAGCCGGAAAAGAAATGGAAGGAAACACGTATCCGGCTATTGTATTGATCGATAAGAACAATAAGGTGAGGGATATACTGACAGGGAAAAAGACGGCGGAAGAAATTTTAAATGAAATTAAAAAATTCGAACCGATTGACGGAGGGGAGACGACGCCTCCTGAAGGTTCCGGTGGTCTTGAAAATTTTGCTTACGGTTTAAACACGATTGAAGGTACGACGATTTCCACAAAAGCCAATCGGAATGAAACCACGGTTCTGCTGTTTGGAAATACCGGTTGTCCGAATACGGCGGCTGCTTTAAGGGAAATTGACGCAAGCAGCTGGGTAAGCCGTTCGGATATTCGGGTAATTTATGCAGATCTCTATGGAGCCGATTTATCGAAGACAAAACAGTTTGCAGACAATTATCCGGGCGGAAATATTATATTCTGCCATGACGAATCTGCTTTGAATCTCAAACATGCACTTTCTTATCTTGGGCTGATCAATGAAACGGGAGGACCTTTTCCGTTTATTATTTTGATTGACCAATATAATAAAGTACAAAGCATTACTATGGGATATCAGACCGCGGACCAGATTCTTCAGGCAATTGAGAAGTTTACAAACCAGGATCAGAATACGAAACCGGAAACGACGGTGGCTGACGTAACCGGTTTTGCGGCCGTTTCTGCCGCTAAAAATGTAAAACTTACATGGAATGCAGTTTCCAAGGCAGCAGGATACGAGATTTACCAATATAACAAGTCGAAAAAGTCATGGGTAATGAAAGCGGTTTTGGATGCGTCTGCCGTTTCTTATACGGTCAAAGGACTGACGCCCGCAACGGAATATCGTTTTGCAGTCAGGGCTTTTATTAAGCCGCAGAATAAGGAGACGGTTTACAGCAAAACGTATGTCTCATTAGATACGGCGACAGCGCCGAAAGCAGTTAATTTTAAAGTAAAACCCGGAAAGAAAAAAGTGAAGGTTACATGGAGTAAGGTAAAAGGCGCTGCGGGTTACACGGTTTTTTATAAAACGAAAGCAAACGCTTCTTGGAAAAAGCTAAAGAACCTTAAAAAAACCAGCTTTACCAAATCGAAACTGAAATCCGGAAAAACTTACTTCTTCACCGTAAAAGCATATAAGAAATACAAAGGAAAAACCTATACGGGAAGTTCTCCGACAAAAAAAGCAAAAGTAAAATAGAAATCTATGAAATGCCGCTCCGCAGACGGGGCGGCATTTTTGAATAAAGGAAAGGCATTGCCTGTCTATAAAGTTCATGATATGATAGTCTGGTATTATTATTTTTGGGGAGGTTATTTCACATGAGAAAAAATGAATATGCCGGATCTTCCATGCAAAACGGCAAGGACCGCAGCAGTTTTTCCGGAAAACTGGGTTATGTGCTTGCCGTTGCCGGATCGGCGGTCGGGCTTGGAAATATCTGGCGTTTTCCTTATCTGGCGGCAAAATACGGCGGCGGTATCTTTCTTTTGACGTATCTGGTTTTGATGCTGACGTTTGGGTATACACTGATCGTATCGGAGACGGCGCTTGGACGTATGACAAAACGAAGCCCCGTAGGAGCATTCGCGACGTTCGGAAAAACCATGCCGTTTCGGTTCGGAGGCTGGATCAACGCCGTGATTCCCATGTTAATCGTGCCTTATTACAGTGTGATCGGGGGGTGGGTTATAAAATATTTGTTTGAATACCTGCGGGGAAGCACAGAGGTTTTGGCAGGAGACGAGTATTTTACCGGTTTTATTTCCAATGGATGGGAAGCAGAATTTTGGTTTTTGCTGTTTAGCGTGATCGTTGTTATAGTATTGTTTGCCGGCGTCAAGCAGGGAGTAGAGCGCGTTTCTAAAATTATGATGCCTTTGCTTGTGGTGCTTGCTCTGTTTGTTGCGGTTTATTCGATGACAAGACCGGGGGCGCTCGACGGCGTGGCGTATTTTCTGATTCCCAACTTTAAAAATTTTTCTTGGATGACGGTTGTGGCGGCTATGGGGCAGATGTTTTATTCCCTCTCGATTGCCATGGGTATTTTATATACTTACGGTTCTTATATAAAAGAAGATGTAGATATTGAAAAATCCACGAAACAGGTAGAACTATTTGATACGGCAATTGCGATGCTTGCCGGGCTTATGATTATTCCGGCGGTGTTTGCTTTTTCTGGCGGCGACCCGGATACGTTAAAAGCGGGCCCGTCCCTGATGTTTATTACGATTCCAAAAGTGTTTGCAAGCATGGGGTTCGGTACGGGAGCGGGAATTTTCTTTTTCCTTCTGGTACTGCTTGCAGCGGTAACAAGCGCAATTTCTCTAGCAGAATCCGGCGTGTCTACGTTTGAGGACCAGCTTGGGCTTAGCCGTCACAAATCGACGCTTTTGATGGGGGCTCTCATCATTTTGTTCGGTTCGGCTTCTGCACTTGGGTTTGGCGTGCTTGATTTTGTAACGCTGCTTGGCATGTCGATTCTGGATTTTTTCGATTTTCTGACCAATTCGCTGATGATGCCTGTGGCGGCTCTTTCTACCTGTATACTTGTTACGCGCGTGGTCGGATTAAAAAAGATCGCGCAGGAAGTTGAACAGTCTTCGAATTTTAAGCGAAAAAAGATGTACTGCATTTTTATGCGGTATCTGACTCCTGTCTGTATTGTGATTATCTTGTTTAGTTCGATCGCAAATGTATTCGGATGGATTACTATGTAGCGGATGGAAATTCAGGGTTACAGAATGGGCAGGATATCTGGTAGTATTTATTATGCTAGTGTGAGAGCGGGAGAAATTCATAAAACGCAAACTGCTATACCATAATAAATGGGTATTTGTTACAGAACTGCGCAACCGTAGGAAAGGCAAGGTGAAACTTCCGCTATTTTATAAAGGGAAGATGCATGATGCTTGCGACAAACAGGGAAATCAAATCCAAAGACGGCTAAACTTTACTTTTCCAGATGGAAAATCGAAGAATATTTCCGCTGCAAAAAGCAAATGTTCCAGTTTGAAAACTTCAGGGTACGGAAGCTGAAAGCGATCCATGCATTAAATTTTTATCTCACCTTGTGCATGGCATCTCTGGCATACTTTCGTATGCGAAAGAAGGCATCAGGCTCTGGTTTTGGACAAAGCGCCCTGTATACCGTCAACTCTGCCTTAAGCTGGCTGTTTGAATAGATAAAAGAATATGTCTCCCAAAGTCCGGTTCCGGCGGGGCTTATGAAAGTGCCTCTATTCATAAGACTGCTGCCCTATTTCTTTTCAAAATTTGGCAGATTGGTGCTTTGGGAGATTATATTCATTTTGGAATTACAGTTTGTGGAAACTCAAGGTAAAAGTATATTGTCAAAAGTTTTTGCATATGCTATAATGCCGTTAGGCAAGAAGATATGACAGTTCCATGTGAACGTAGAATGAATCCCCAAACCGTAGTAGCGTACAGTTTGGGGATTCTTCTTTTCTTTT
>BLMD01000210.1 GCA_011959925.1 Lachnospiraceae bacterium | reverse complement strand
CTGCCGCAGGGAAGCGGAAACGTTTCATATTCTCCTCTTGCGGATAAAAGGTAGACGTATTCCGATTGATCCGGTCCTGTCACCCGAAGTTTCACTTTGTCGTTGGTTCCGGTGTAGCGCACCATAAAATAGCCGGATTCTGTGTGGGAAGCGTCGATACTGACCGTACCGTTTTCAAACACAACGCTTCCGGACGCTTCCGGCGCCAGTATTTTAGGGGTGTTGTCCCGGGGTGTGCCGGAATGGGCCTTCGTCTCTTTTTTTCCGGAAAATTCTTCCGGAAGTTCTTTGCTGCCGCCCGAACATCCGCTGATCAGTATGCAGGAGAGCAGCAGTAAAAATAAGACAGATGACATTTTTTTATGTAACATGCCGCGCATCCTCCTTGATCGTGGTTTTGCCGATGGATGATTTATGGTATTTTCAGGCAAAATTACGGCAATTTTCTTTGAAAGTATAGCATGAAATGAAAAAAAGAGCAACGAAAGATTGACATTCCATACCGTATCACATAGACTATGTAAAAATGCACCTGAAAAGAATCAAAAAACAGAAAAAGGAGAACAGGTAACGATGAAAAAGAACTTACCTAGTCTTAGAATTTGTATGTTTGGAAAGACTGTAATTACGTATGGCAATAAACCCATTCCATTCGGTAAAAAGAGTATTACGAAGGTGCAGAAGCTGCTTATGATTATGTGCTACTGCGGCGTGGAAGGGATCGCAAGAAACAAGCTGCTGGAGGATCTGTATGAAAGAGAAGGCGTTTTGGACGCTGCAAATAACCTTCGGGTTATGGCGCACCGCCTGGAGCAGAAAATACTGGAAGCGGGGCTTCCGAAACATGATTATATTAAGGTAGAAGACGGGATTTACCGGCTGTCTTCGCCTGTGGAACTGGAAATCGATGCGGTCATATTTAAAGAAAACATCGCGCAGGCAGAACAGACGAAGGAGCGGAAGGAAAAAAGCCGTCTTCTGATGGCGGCATGCGAGCTCTACCGGGGGGAATTTCTGGAGGATTTTTCCGATATGGAATGGGTTCTCTTAGAGGGAGCCCGCTTGAAAAAGCTATATGAAGAAAGCATGTTTTGGCTGTGCGGATATTTGAAAGAACAAGAAGCGTATGAAGAAGTAATCCGGTTGTGTAAGCTGGCATGTAAAATTTATCCGTTTGATGAATGGCAGGCGTGCGTTATGGAGTGTTATATGGCGCAGGGGCGGTTTCAAGATGCGTATCGGGAATATAAGGATACGGAACGGCTGCTGATCGAAGAACTGGGCGTGACGCCTTCTAAGAGGATGTTAAAGCTTTTGGAGGCGCTTCGGGAGCGTCTGAGCGGAACGCCGATATTTATTGATGAGATCAGGGAGCGTCTGAAAGAGACAGAAAGCGTCGACGGTGCATATTACTGCAGTCTGCCGAGTTTTCGGGACGAATATCGTTTTGCCTGCCGGATTATGGAACGCAGTCCTATGGATATGTATCTTATGCTGTGTACGATTATAAACGAGAATGGGTATCCGCAGGAAGATGCGGTGATTTTGGGAATTATTGCAAAGAAGCTGCACAGTGTGATCAAACAAAGCTTAAGGCGTTGCGATACGTTTACAAGATTCAGCCCGTCGCAGTTTTTAATTCTTTTGCCGGGGGCAGATAAAGACAGCTGTACCGTGGTAAATGAGAGAATTTCAAAGCAGTTTCGGGGAGAATATAAAACTTACCGCAGTTCTCTGCAGTGGGATGCTTTTCCTGTGGAAGGAAACGAGGAACCTGCGGAAAACGCAGGGAAAAGGGTCTGGCGGGTTTAAGAAATCACACACTCGGCGCCGTTTGGCTGTAAACGGCGCCGGGTGTGTGATTTTTGCTGTCCGGAGAACGCAGGCATGTGTACGGCGTTTTTTTGTTGACTGATGCCAGATAAGGATAGTTTTTAGATTGCCAAAAGCATATTGAAAAAAGTTTTTGCATATGCTATAATGCCGATAGGCAAAAAGATATGACAGTTCCATGAGAACGCAGAATGAATCCCCAAACCGTAGTAGCGTACAGTTTGGGGATTCTTCTTTTCTTTT
>BLMD01000209.1 GCA_011959925.1 Lachnospiraceae bacterium | reverse complement strand
CAAAAGACGTATGCTTTTCCATTGTCAGGTACGGAAACGTAGCGGGGAGCCGCGGTTCGGTGATTCCGTTTTTTCGTAATCTGGCAGCGGCGGGGAAAACGGAGCTTCCGATCACGGATTACCGTATGACGCGCTTTTGGATCAGTTTGGAGGAAGGCGTGCAGCTTGTGATCAAAGCGCTGTCGGAAGCGAAGGGCGGAGAAACGTTTATTTCCAAAATTCCTTCGTTTAAGATTACGGATCTGGCGCAGGCGGTTCTGCCGGGAGCCGCGATGCCGGAAGTAGGGATCCGGGAGGGTGAAAAGCTGCATGAGATCATGGTGACAAGGGAAGATTCCATGCTGGCATATGAATATGAGAAGCATTTTATCGTTTATCCGCATTTTGAATGGTGGCAGGAGAGCAAAATCCAGGCGGGCGGGAAGAAAGTGGAACCCGGATTTGAGTATAGTTCCGGAACCAATACCGACTGGCTGTCGGTGGAAGAAATTGCAGAGCGTTTGAAATCCGTACAGGAGCATTAGAGCAGGCTATTATGAAAATCGTACAAGTTGCAGCAGACGGTTCCGGGAAAGAGGAGCGTTTTTTAGAAATTTTATATGACGAAAAGCTGGCGGAAGAGGACCTTTGGATCCCGAGAGAGCTGTTTTTGGAAGCCGGAGGGAGCAACAGAAGGATAAAAGCAAAGCGGCAGTATGAGCTTTTACTGCGTCTGGCAGATATCCGATGCATCGAATTTGCCGAAGACTTTCCGGCGGGCGTTTCGCAAAAAGAGTATATTAAATCAGAACACCGGACCGAGGGGACGGCATGGGACGGCATCTGTACCGATTGTTATCTTTTATCCCGGTATAAGGACCGGCTGCTTGCCCTGGGAGCCTTTCAGGCTGCCGCCGAAAGCATTTTGTGCGCCGCGGACGGGATCGGGATGCAGAAGGAAGCGGCGGCGCAGATGGAAGCGTTTCTAAAAAGGGAAGAATCGTATGAGCGGATAGAAGACGGTATACGGCCGGTTTTAATCTATAAAGGAGAGGAAATCTGTCACAACGTGCTGAACGTGTTTGCCGAACAGTTTGGAGCTGCGTTTCGCCGGGCAGGCATTTTGGTGGAATATTTTGATGCTGCCGCAGAAGAGAACCGTGCGCTGACAAGGTTTATCGGAACACGTTACCGCGCCGTGATCGGCATGCAGACGTATCTGTACAGTATCCGCATGAAAGAGGACGGGCAGTTTCTTCACGATCTGATCCGTGCGCCGAAATTTAATTTTGTGTTCGACCATCCGATCTGGATGAAACACCATATCTTAGAATCTCCAAAAGACATGTGCTTTTTTACGCTGGATTCCAATTATGCGGCGTTTATCCGAAACGTTTACCAAAAGAAAGCGTATCTGCTGCCGCCTGCCGGTATTTTGCCGGAAACCGGGCGAAACGAGAAACGGTATGCCGTTTCTTTTGTAGGCAGTTACGGGGATTTTTGGCAGGAGGCGCGCCTGATTCACGGCATGGAACGATCGATACGCTTTATCGCCAACCGGTTTCTGCTGCTGATGCGAAAACGGCCCGGCCTGCCGGCGGAAGAGGCGTTTTTGTGCCCGAAGAAGATTTTGTATATTATGAAAGTGAAGA